>JAHJRE010000181.1 GCA_018831055.1 Bacteroidota bacterium | reverse complement strand
GCCTGATTTTTTTTATGCCAGGCCATCATTTCAGAAAAATCAAGATCAGTAAAAACATCAACATTATGAACGAGAATGGGGGTATCTTTTTGCAGGAACAGCGAAGCTTTCTTTATTCCACCTCCTGTATCGAGCAGCAAAGAGGATTCATCTGAAATATCAATCCTGACTCCCGAAAAGATATTGCTTTCAAGAAAACTTTTGATTCTATCGTGAAAATGGTGAACATTAATCACGATATGGGTAAAACCTGCATTTCTAAGCCGGTGGATAGTGAGTTCCAGCATTGGAATACCATCTATTTCCACTAAAGCTTTCGGCCTGTCAAGGGTAAGTGGACGCAATCGAGTTCCTAAGCCGGCAGCAAGTATGATGGCATTCAATTCGTTCAGATTTTAGATGGTTTACAAAGGTGTTTTTCTTGTTTGGCAGTCATCCCGCATGATTTACATTTAAACTTTGCATTTTTCTGTTTGTCAATTCTATCCTGTTTCGTGGAGGAGCATATTTTTTTTGCCATAGTAATTTCATCTTAAGATTCAATTTCCCTGTGATTTAACTTTACAATTACGGAGAACTTTTGTTTGATATGCCAGGCGGTTTTTTCTGCACAATAAACAGAGCGGTGTTTTCCTCCCGTACAGCCAAAGTTCACCTGCAGGTTTGTAAAGCCCCTGGAAAGGTAGTTTTCAATGGCTTTATCAAGAAGACAGAAAACATGGGAAAGAAACACAGAGGTTTCTCTTTTTTCCGCGAGGTAAGTGATAATGGGTTGGTCTTTGCCTGTAAAACGGCTCAGGTGCTCTTCTCTGCCAGGGTTGGGCAGGCTTCTGCAATCGAAAACAAAACCACCGCCATGTCCGCTATCATCAAGAGGTACTCCTTGTTTGTAAGAAAAACTATTAACAATAACGGTTAGTTCGTCAGGTTTTTTCTGTGAGGTTATGGGCAAATGTTCAAAAATATTTATAATTTCAGGAAGGTGGACGGGAATATTAAGCTTGTGAATTCCGGATCTGAATTTGTTGATGGCTAGCGGCAGGCTTTCCAGGAAATGACTTTTTCTTTCTATGATTCCCCGGTATCCATAAGCACCCAATACCTGCATATATCGCAGAAGAATGAATGCGGGCAAATATTTAAGGAATTCAGCTTTGCTGATTGCTTCAAATTGTGAGATGCTATTAAGGTATCTTTTCAGAAATTTATCCTGATCTGCTTCTGAAAATCCGGCTTTAATCTGAAAAAGAAACGAAACGACGTCATATTGAATAGGGCCTTTTCTTCCACCCTGATAATCGATAAAATAAGGTTTATCGTTTACTATCATAATATTCCTCGACTGGAAGTCTCTGTACATGAAATATTTGAAAGGTTTTTCCGTGAGGAAGCGTATCAGGGAATGAAAATCATTATCCAGCCTTTTTTCATTAAAAGGGATGTCGAGGAGCCTTGCAAAGAAATATTTGAAATAATTAAGATCCCATGAAATTGATTGCTTATCGAAAGCCTTTACAGGGTAGCAATGCGAGAAATTGAGTCCTTTTGAAGCCATAATCTGGAAGGAAGGCAATGTTTCTATAGATTGGTTTATCAGCTTAACGACCTTATCATTCAGACTTCCATCGTTCATCGACTTGCTGATCAACTCAAAAAGCGTAGTATCACCAAGGTCTTCCTGTAAGTAAAATTTACCCGAATCGTCGATGACATAAATTTCAGGAACCGGAAGCTGTTGTTTTCTAAAATGGCCGGTAAGATAAAAGAAAGCCTGGTTTTCTTCTACGTTTTCGTTGAAGGTGCCAATAACACTGATACTTTCTGCGGCAATCCTGAAGTATTTCCGGTTAGAACCCGATGGACTCAGTTTTTCAGAATAAACCGGAGTTATTCCCGACCATTTTTTGAAGAGGTTTTCCAGAAACCTTGTAATTTCACTCATAACGAAAGATCCTGTATATGCAAAGTTAGAAAAAAACCATTGCTGTCATTCCTGAATAGGAAACGTAAGCAAAATACGGTATTTTTGCAGAAAAAAACATGGAAAAGAAAACCGCGATAGATATCCTGAAGACTGCGATTTTGTTGGAAAGAAGAGGGAAAGCCTTTTATTCAACTGTTGCGCAGCAAACTGCCAATGAGAATGTCAGGCAAATATTTCAGATGATGTCGGAAGAAGAGGATGCTCATGTGGAGTTTCTCTCGAAGCAATTTGCCCACTACGAAAAGAACAAGGCGTTCATGAAGAATGACCCGGGTAATGTAGTCGATGATCATGACATAACAGATATTCTGACGGAGAAGATCAGAAATGAGATTTCGGCTGCCAGTTTTGAAGCAGCTGCAATTTCGGCTGCCATTGATTTTGAGAACCGCGCCATTGAGGTATATTCGAAACGGGCAACTGAAGCAACAGACCCGAACGAAAAGGAGTTATATCAGATGCTGGCTGATTGGGAAAAGGGGCATCATCATCTATTGCACAGGTTGAATGAAGACCTGAAGGAAAAGATCTGGAATGACAATAATTTCTGGCCTTTTTAAAAATTTCCGGTCGATCAGACCGGTTTTTTTTATTTCCGCTTTTATTTTGAGCATATGTTCATTATATTTGCCGGGCATTTTTACAATAGATTATTGACAAAAAAATCCAGACCATGAAAAGAAGAATTGCAATTCCTGTGGAAAACAATATTTTAAGCGCTCATTTTGGTCATGCACCTGTTTTCAGGATTTATGATGCAGAGGGACAGGATGTTAATGATGAAGGTTCTTTAGTACCGCCACCACATGCACCCGGTATTATCCCCAGTTGGTTGGCTGAACAAGGTGTTACTGATGTAATAACAGGAGGGATAGGACAGAGGGCTATTAATATTTTCAATGAACATGGGATAAACGTATACACTGGAGCAGAAAGAAAGGATGCAGATATTCTGGCAAAGGAATTATTAAATGGCAATCTGATAGCTGGGCAGAATCTTTGCGATCATTAAGTTTTCTTCATGAAATCTTTAGTGAAGAGACAAGATATTATCATCAATTTCAAAATGCAATAACATGGAAAACAAGAATGCAGGATTTAACTCAAAACTGATTCATGCCGGAGGTTTTGAGGATTCTCTGGGAAGTGCCACCATGCCAATTTACCAGACATCGACATTTAAGTTTAAAAATGCTGATCATGGTGCGGCCTGTTTTACGGGAGAGGACGACGGTTATATATACACACGTATTGGTAATCCCACCATAGAGGAATTGGAGAGGGCGGTAGCCGATCTGGAAGGTGGATTTGGAGGAATAGCGACATCTTCCGGGATGGGGGCAATTACCAGTGTTTACATGGCATACCTGGGTGCGGGAGCGCATATGGTTAGCCATAATGCGGTTTATGGGCCTGCCAGAGGGGTAATGGAAACTCTGTTTTCCAGATTTGGAGTGGAATATTCCTATGTAGACACTACCAATATACAGAATGTATTGGATGCCATTCGTCCGGATACCAAATTGATTTACACAGAAACCCCTGCCAATCCAACCATTGGTATATCCGATCTTGAAGCATTGGCAAAAATTGCACATGAGCGAAATATTACCTTTTGCGTTGATAATACCTTTTGCAGTCCATATCTTCAAAGGCCTTTGGAATTAGGTGCAGATATCGTATTACATTCTATGACTAAGTTTATTAATGGCCATGCAGACATTGTAGCAGGGATGTTGGTTGCGAAATCTGAAAAAGACTACCGGTTGCTCAGGTCTGTAATGGCCAACATGGGATGCAACATGGATCCGCATCAGGCATACATGGTACGGAGGGGGTTGAAGACACTCGGTATCCGTATTGACAGGGCCCAGCAAAATGCCATAAAGGTTGCCGAATATCTGGAGTCGCATCCAAAAGTTGAGTGGGTTATGTATCCCGGGTTGAAGAGCCATCCGCAATTTGATCTTGCCAGGCGGCAAATGGATGGACCGGGAGCTATGATAAGCTTTGAAGTCAAAGGAGGCTTAGATGCCGGCAAGACCATGATGAATAATGTGAAACTGGCTTTACTGGCTGTTTCACTTGGAGGAATAGAGACCCTTATTCAACATCCTGCATCCATGACTCATTCAAAGCTGACCCGGGAAGCCAAAGAAAAGGCGGGAATTACCGATGGATTGGTAAGGCTTTCAATTGGGATAGAGGATATTGAGGATATTATTCACGATCTTGAACAGGCTTTGGATAAGGTTTAGAACTTTATAAGCACTGTTTTGAACAAACTTTTGTTAAAGACTTTTTTATTTAATTACACGCAATATTGTATCTTTAGGGTAGTTTCGTAAAGACTACCCGATTGATGTCAATGAAGCCTTATTATTTCAGAGCCTCTATATTATTCATACTGGTGTTTTTGGTTATGTTTCTGCATGGCCAGAAGGTAGGATTGGTATTAAGCGGAGGAGGGGCTAAAGGGGTTGTGCATGTTGGGGTAATCAAGGCGTTGGAAGAAATCGGAATACCCGTTGATTATATAACCGGGACTTCCATGGGAGCCATTGTAGGGGGGCTTTATGCCAGTGGATACAGTCCGGCAGAAATTGAAGCCATCATGGTATCGGAAGATTTCTCAAGATGGGCGACCGGGGAATTACAAAAGCAATACATATATTATTTTAAGGAAGACAGGCCGGATGCTTCCTGGGCGAGTATCAGTTTTGATTATGATGCCCGGAAGAACAAGATGATTTCCAGGCTACCTACGAATCTCATTTCCCCCAGTGAGATGGATTTTGAGTTCATGCAGTTTTTCTGCAGTGCCAGCGCGGCTGCAAGGTATGATTTTGACAGCCTTATGATACCATTCCGTTGTGTTGCGTCTGATATTGAAAACAGCCGGGCTGTTATTTTATCAGAGGGACAGCTGGGAAGGGCGGTCAGAGCCTCTATGACGTTTCCATTTTATTTTAAGCCCATAGAGCTGGATAGCATGCTCTTGTTCGATGGAGGAATGTATAATAATTTCCCTGCCGATGTGATGATGGAAGATTTTCATCCGGATGTGATCATTGGGAGTAAGGCGGCCGGTAATTACGATGCTCCCGAACAGGATGATATTTTATCACAGATCCAGAATATGCTTGTAGCCAAAACGGATTACAGTGTAATTCCGGAGAACGGGATACTCCTTGAACATCAGCTTGGCAGGGTGAATATCGTTGATTTTAGCAGGACGCAAGAGTTTATAGATTCAGGATATATCATGACGATGCGTCACAGAAAAGAGCTTGAAGATCTTATAGAAGCCAGAACTACATCCTGGGAACAAGATTTCAGAAGGGAGCTGTTTGACCTAAAAAAGCCTGCTTACCTTATTGATTCCATTATAATCTCCGGATTAAACAAAGCACAATCGCGATACGTAACGCAGCAATTAAAGCACAAAGCCGAAATTATTACTCTCGAAGAATTAACCGCTGAGTATTTTAAATTAGTGGCAGACAACAAGATAAGTTATATTTTCCCCCAAATGATATTTCAGCCGGCCACGGGATTTTACAATCTTCATCTGGAGATGAAACCTGCCGACAAGTTTCGCATCAGCTTTGGAGGCAGCCTTGGGTCGTCGGTTGCAAACGAAGCATATGTTGAACTTATGTTTAAACATTTAGGCTACCAGGCTTATACCACATCAGCCAACGTTTATTTCGGACGGTTTTATACCTCAGCACAGGGTAAGACCCGTATTGATTTTGCTTCGAAAAATCCTTTTATGCTGGAAGGGGGATTTACATATAATTTCAGGGATTATTTCAAAAACACTGTGCGTTTTTATGAGGATCCGACCCCGTCTTACCTGAGGGAAAACGAAAGTCTGTTTTGGTTGGATGGTGGTGTCCCTGTGAAAAATACAGGGAAGCTTCTGGGCGGAGGTGAGGTGGTGAGGATGAAGGAAGAATATTACCAGACCAATTACTTTACACGTACTGACACAGCAGATATCACTTATTTTGATTTTGTCTCGCCCAGGTTGCTCATGGAATTAAATTCTTTGAATCACAAACAGTATGCAAACAGGGGAGCACGGTTTTTGTTATCTCTTCGCTATATTAACGGGCGTGAAAAGAACATTCCCGGTTCGACCTCCATAGATAAATCTGTTTATATCAAATATCATCAGTGGTTTCAATTCCGGATGATCTGGGATGATTATTTTAAACGTCTGGGACGCTTCGGATTTGGGTTCTATAGCGAATTGCTCATTTCCAATCAGCCCCGGTTCCATAATTATACTTCAACCATCTTATTGTCACCCGCGTTTGAGCCTATTCCTGAAAGCATGGTATTATTCCTTCCCAAATACCGTTCGCACAATTTTGTTTCTGTAGGATTAAAGTCAGTGACAAAAATTGTTTCAAAAGTAAATTTCCGTTTGGAAGTATACATTTTCCAGCCGTACAGGGAGATTATCCAGATGCCCGATCAAACCGTAGAATTTGGAAAACCTTTTTCTGACCGTTCCCTGATGGGGACAGCCGCTCTTGTTTGGCACAGCCCATTGGGTCCACTCAGTCTCAGCCTGAATTATTACGACCGGGCAAATGACCGCTTTAGCATTTTCCTGAATTTTGGTTATATTCTGTTTAACAGGTCTTCTTTTGATTAAACCCAAGCAATACAGGAAAAACAAAGAAAGATTCCAACGGATAAGCGAACAGTACAGTTTAGAGGAAAATGTTTTTAGGATATTAAAATATTGCTATTTTTGCACTCCGTTATAAACGGTTTAACTTATAAGTCTTTCATTAGACACTTTATATCAAAACTGATCCTTGAATCTGATGGATAACAAAGAGCACCTTGATCAAAAGCCTGAAATCAGGCCGGAGAACACTGAGAACAATGAACAAACGAATAGCCATTCTGAAGAAGCGGCTGAAAACAAAGAAATCATTCCTGATCCTTCTCCGGAGAATATAGCGGACGAGCTCCCGTCCGGGGAAGTCCAACCTGCTGAAGAAAACATACCTATCGATTCTGTAGTCAATGATGAGCCGGTTGTTGAGGTAGACCATGAAGCTGAAACCATTAAAGAAGCGGTAACAGAAGAAGTGGAAGAAAAGCCTGAATCTGTTGATGAACCCGAAGATGAGCCTACGAAAAAGGAGGAGCCTGTTGTGGCATTGACGGTAACTGAGGTTAAGGAAGAGGAAGAAGTTAAGGCAGATGAATCGGCTGATGCTGACGATCATGAAGAGAATGTACGTGGAATTGATCTGACGGAACTGGAAGATGAAGATAGCGATGATGATGAAGAGGAAGAAGAAACTGAGGTTTCAGAGGACGAGGTTGATCATACTTTCCTTCCGGAAGCTTTGGCTGCCTTGACCCGTGAAGAATTGGTGGAAAAACTGGAAGCCCTCGTTACTGAATCCAATGTTTCCCTGATCCGTAACAAAGTAGCAGGTGTTAAAGTAGTATTCCTGAAAAAGAGCAAAGAAGAGAAAAAGGCACAATTAGATGAGTTTTTAAAACAGGGAGGCAATGCTGAAGATTTTCAGGCTGCGGAAGACCCGGTTGAGATGAGATTTAATGCTGCCTTTAACATTTATAAGGATAATCGGAGGACTTTCCTCGAAGGGCTTGAACATACAAAGATAGAGAACCTGGCGAAGAAGCAGGATATACTGGAAAAGCTCAGGGATCTCATCAATTCGGAAGAAACCCTTAAAAAGACTTATGATGAATTTAAGGAGCTGCAGATCAAATGGAAGGAGATCGGAATGGTTCCTTCCGGTGAGGTTTCTAACCTCTGGCAGTCATATCACTTCCTTGTTGAAAAGTTTTTTGATAAAGTAAAAATCAACAAAGAACTCAGAGATCTTGATCTGAAAAAGAACCTTGAGCTAAAGGTTGAATTATGCGAAAAGGCTGAAGAATTGCTGCTTGAAACATCCATCATAAAGTCTTTTAAGCAGTTACAAAAATATCACGACGAGTGGAAGGAAGTTGGTCCTGTACCTGCCGACAAAAGGGATGAGATATGGGAGCGTTTCCGGATGGCCACGGAAAAGATCAATGATCGCCGTAAGGAATACTATGAAAAGCTTCATGAAGACCAGGAAAAGAACCTCCTGGCAAAACAGGCTCTTTGCGATCGCATCGAAATGGTGCTTGCTGCTGAGCCTGTTAAAATGAAAGACTGGCAGGAGCTGACCGATCAGGTAGATGAGTTATTCAAGTTGTGGAAAAGTATTGGAAGAGCACCCAAAAAGCACAATGATGAAGTATGGGCGAGATTTAAGGCCTCCATCAATACCTTCTTTAATAATAAAAAGGAGTTCCTGAATTCTATCAAACAGGAACAGCTTAACAATTATAATCTTAAGCTTGACATCTGTGTACAGGCGGAGAATTTAAAAGACAGCACAGAGTGGAAGAAGACCACTCAGGACCTGATCAATCTTCAAAAAGACTGGAAAAAGATAGGTCCGGTTCCTAAAAAGCATTCTGATAAAATCTGGAAACGCTTCAGGGCTGCTTGTGATGAGTTTTTTAACAGGAAATCGGAATATTTTAAAAACATACATTCCACCGAGGGTGATAACCTGAAAATGAAGATGGAGCTGATAGAAAAGGTCAAAACCCATGCTTATGGAGATGATAAATCGGCGAACCTTGAAGTAATCAAGGATTTTCAGCGTCAATTCATGGAAATCGGTTTTGTTCCGATCAAAGACAAGGAGAGGGTCAACCGTCATTTCAGGGAAGTTGTGAATGAACAGCTCGAAAAGCTTAAGATCAGTGCGATGGAACTTGATGTATCCGACTATCGCAACCGTTTTGAAAACATGAAAGAAGCTCCCGAAGGCAACAGGATGATAAAACGGGAAAAGACAACCTTGTCGTCCAGGATTAGCCAGCTAAGGGAAGAAATCATGCTCTGGGAAAACAATATTGGTTTTCTGGCCAATTCAAAAAAGGCTAATATCCTGAAAGAAGAGTTTGAAAAGAAGATTCAGAAGGCCAAAGAAGAGCTTGCTCTCATGGAAGCCAAGATGAAGATGCTTCGTGATTGATACTCTGTCTCATTTTTTTTGTTTGTGAATAATTCTTTCCTGGTTTTTATTTGACAATCCCGGGTATTATTGCTAATTTCATCATGCCATAATCATGCATTAATGGTATGATGGAATCCACATGTAGCAAAGTATTCTTGTAATAATATTGTATGCTATACATATGGTTTTCAATGGATCATTCATTGGTGTTCAGATTGAAAATACATTAATTATTCTTTTATGCCTGGGAATTATTTTGGTTTGATGCTTCGTTTGACAACATTTGGAGAATCTCACGGAACTGCCGTTGGGGGTGTATTGGATGGATTTCCTGCAGGTATTGCAATAAATGAATCTCTAATCCGGGAAGGTTTACGAAGAAGGAACAATCCTGATATTCCCGGGACAACAACGCGAAAGGAAGAAGATTCAATTAACTGGCTGTCTGGCATTGATGGCGGGATCAGCACGGGTGGTCCTATTGCGTACATGATACAAAACAAAATGGCCGATCCTTCTGAATATGATCACCTTAAAAACGTATTTCGCCCTTCCCATGCTGATTACACGTACTACTCCAAATACGGAAGACCTCAATCCTCGGGTGGTGGAAGGGCTTCCGGGAGGGAGACGGTGGCCAGAGTGGTAGCTGGGGAAATTGCACGACTGATGCTTGAACGGTACGGAATAAATATCCTGGCCTTTGTTACACAAATAGGATCGGTGAAGGTGGATGAGCTTCCGATACATTTCCTTCCCGAAACGGTATACAATTCACCGGTATATTGTCCTTCTCACGAGGCGAGTCAGGCTATGCTGAGCCTGATTGAGAATTCGGTTCAGAAAAGTGACACTCTGGGAGGAATGATCCGATGTGTTGTCAGTGATATACCTGCCGGTCTCGGAGAACCCGTGTTTGATAAAATAAGCGCCGATCTTGCCAGGGCAATGATAAGCATTCCTACTGCCCGGGCATTTGAATTCGGCGCTGGGATGAAGTCAGCCGGGATGACCGGATCCGAATATAATGATGCCTTTGTATTAAATCAGGGAAAGATATCAACAAAGTCCAATAACGATGGAGGAATACAGGGTGGAATCACCAACGGGAATGATATTGTCTTCAATATTGCATTCAAGCCCGTATCCTCCATCGGTATGGCCCAGAAAACATTAAATAAATGGGGGCAGGAAGAGGAAATCCGGATATCCGGCCGTCATGATGTTTGTGCGGTCCCAAGGATCGTACCCGTCGTGGAAGCAATGACGGCTCTGGTAATTGCAGACCATATGCTGCGCAACCATGCGATTAAACTTTGACTATCCTTAACTTGTTTAATAATAAACCTTAATACATTTCCAAATGGAGCAGAAAAAGAAAAAGTCACGGGTAATATTGAAAATTATTATATCTGTAATTGTTGTTCTCATTATTGCCATTGCGGTCATCCCATTGATTTTCAAATCGAAGATCATGGAAATGGTGAAGCAGGAAATCAATAAACAGATAACGGCCAGAGTTGATTTCAAAGATTTTGGTGTTTCCCTGATACCCCATTTTCCCAATATGTCTTTTCATCTCGATGAATTGACAGTCATCGGGGTAGATGATTTTCAGGATGATACACTGGCTTCTGTCAAATCAGTCTCTGCGGTCATAAATCTTATGAGTCTTTTTAAGGGAGAGGCTTATGAGATTAAAAGCATAGGGGTCGCTCATCCTGTGGTAAAATTAAAGGTTCTTGAAGAAGGGCAGGCGAATTGGGATATATTTCAGGCCACTGAAGAAGCTCCGGCTTTAGAGGAGCAGACTAAAACTGAAAGCAGCGGATTTAAAATTGCACTCAGGAGATTCACTCTGGAAAACGCATACTTTTATTATGATGATATTCCAGGAAAGACTTACCTGCAGGTTGACAATTTGAATCATATGCTATCAGGAAATTTTTCGCAAGACCAAACAAGCCTGGATACCAGAACTACAGCCGATGGAATAACCGTGGTACAGGATGGTATTCCATATCTGAACCGTACGCGGCTTGATTTTAATGCCATCCTGGACGCCGATCTAAAAAATTCAATTTACAAATTCAGCCGGAACCGTATCATATTGAATGCACTCATCCTGGAGTTTGATGGAAGCGTGGCTATGTCGGGGGAAGATATACAGCTTATGCTGACATTCAATGCTCCCGAAAACACTTTTTCCAATATTTTATCCATGGTCCCTGCCATATATATGAAGGATTTCAGCGAGATTCAAACCCAGGGTAATTTCACGCTTAGTGGTTATGTAAAAGGAGTGTATAATGAAAATACACTTCCTTCTTTCGGGCTTGATCTTGCGGTAAATGAGGGTTCGTTCCGATATCCCGACCTGCCGGGAACGCTGGCAGATATCAGGATTTCTGCAAATGTCGAAAACAAGGGAGGGGATATAGACAATACTGTAGTACAGATCGACAATTTCCATTTCAGCATGATGGGTAATCCTTTCGATATTAAGTTATTGGTAAAAACCCCTGTATCTGATCCATTTATTAACGCTGCTGCGGCAGGAAAGATTGATCTGTCGCATATTGAAAAAATATATCCGCTTGAGGAGGGTGAAACCATGAAAGGTTTGCTTGAAATGAACATTTCAATGGAAGGGCATCTTTCAACATTAGAAAAAGAGGAATATGAAAAGTTTCGCGCAATGGGATCTTTGCTTGTAAAAGGATTAGAATACAGGATGCCTGGATATACTCATCCTTTCCTGGTATCCGGTGCTCAGTTGAATTTTTCACCGGCCTATCTTGATCTTGTTAACCTTGACTTTTCATATGCCTCCAGCGATATGAGGGCTACAGGAAAAGTAGTTAACTATCTTTCGTATGTTTTCGGGAAGGGGCAGTTGCAGGGAAATCTGGAAACAACATCCAGGATGTTCAATGCAGATGATTTCATGGAGGCCGCTACAGAAGAGACCACAGTATCAACGGAAACAGTGGATACAACAGGGATCAGTGCATTCCGTGTTCCAGGAGATATTGATTTTACGATGAATTCTCATTTCACAAAACTTATCTACGATGGTCTTTCCATGACCGACATTCATGGGCAGATAATTATCAGGGATGAACAGATAAGGATAAATAATCTTTCAGGAAAGATTTTTGAAGGCAGTGTAAGCCTGGCAGGTTTGTATGATACCAGGGACGAGGAAAAGCCATACGCTGATATGACCTTGAAACTAAGCAACATCGATATAGGGACTGCATTTGGCGCTTTTTCTATGATGGAAAAATTTGCTCCTATAGCAGCGCATACAGCAGGAAATTTTTCAACGGAGATGAAACTGAATACCATCCTGCAACAGGATATGACACCCGATTGGAAAACCCTTGCTGCATCGGGATTATTGAATACTTCCAAACTTACGCTGGAAAATGTCAACACGCTCAATCGCTTGTCGGATGTATTAAAAACCGATAAATTCAGGAAAATCGACCTGAATGCGATTCGATTGTTTTTTGAGGTGGCCGACGGACGGATCAATGTAAAGCCATTTGATATGGTGATGAAAGATGCAAAGGCAACGGTAAGCGGCTGGACTTCACTTGACCAATCGATTGATTATGTGATGAATCTTCAGATACCCAGGTCGGTATTGGGAGCTCAGGCCAATGATGTGCTTCAGGGATTGGTAGATAAGGCCAATAAAAGTGGTACTTCTTTCAGTCTTGGTGAAACCATCAATCTTGATGTCTTGATTGGGGGGACGGTGACCGATCCGAAGGTAAGCACAGATCTGTCAAAAAGCGGCAAAAGCATTGTGGATGATATGAAGCAGAATATCCAGCAGGAACTGGATAAAAAGAAAGAGGAACTGGAACAACAGGCAAAAGCCGAAGCCCAAAAAATCCTGGATGATGCTGATAAAGAGGCAAAGCAGATCCTGGATGAAGCCCAGAGACAGGCCGATAACGTGAAGAGTGCTGCCCAGGCTGCAGCTCAAAAAGCGAAGGATGAGGCTGCAAAGCAGTCGCAGAAACTTATTGATGAGGCCAAGAAACAAGGCCCCCTGGCTGAACTGGCAGCTAAGAAAACTGCCGGAGAACTGGTGAAGGAGGCGGATAAGAAGGCAGCTCAGATCATAGCCGAAGGAAGCAGACAATCGGATGGGATCATGCAAAAAGCCCGGCAGGAAGCGGAAAAAGTGAAGGAGGAAGCGAGAAAGAAAGTGAACTAAAGGGCATCGACGTTAACCGCTGCTTTAATGTGGAGCAGGTTACAGGCTTCAGGTTACAGGTTGCAGGCTGCAGGTTACAGGTTGCATGCTTCACACTCAAATCTCTTTCCTCTCACTCCTTGCAACTTGCAACTTGGAACTTGTAACTTGTAACCTGCAACCTGCAACGTTTTCCCAAATTAAAACCCTTTCATTCAGCGCTATATTTTTGCGGATCCAGCAGATTCACTATGCTGTCTTTCTTCCCATCCACCGGGGCCGGGGTTAGGCCTAAAATGGTTGCAAGCAAAGGATAAACGTGGATGTTTGAGAAGCTGGGTCCTATGTATCCTTTACGGAAATCGGGTCCGGATGCCATAAATATTGCGTGCATATCTCTATGAAAGTTATCATATCCATGGGCTCCGGGGGATTGATAAAACCCTTCTTTTAGCATCACACAGCAACCCGGATCGGCAACCACAATAAAATCAAGTGTTCTGGGATGGGTTCCGTAATGAAATTTTTCCGGTACTTCACCGTGTTTCCAAACTTGTATATGAGGGGTTCTTTTTAAGGAGTTAAAGGCGGTATCATAATATTCCGGTTTTACTTTAAAGCAGAAATTGGGATTCCATCCCTGAATTGTTTCGAACCAATTTGTATCAATGTGATCTGCCAGGAAGACCGTTTTTTCCGGATCAACCCAGCCCATACCATGATCTGAAAGGATGATCAGATTTATATTGCCGGCTATTTCGAGAGAATTGATTTTTTTGCTAAGAACACCCATCAGGCTGTCGAGGTATTCTACGGTCACTCTGACAGAATCGGAATCGGGACCGAAAACATGGCCCACATGGTCGGGTTCATGGAAATAAAGCAAAACCAGTCTTGGTCTTATTTCTTCAGGTAGGTTTAGCCACGATATGACCGTGTCTATCCTTTGTTCAAATGGGAAACTATGTTTGTACTTTTTCCAGTAAGTGGGATGTTTTCCTCCAACAGGCGCTTCCGATCCGACCCAATAGAAAGAAGCTGTTTTTACCCCTTGCTTTTCAGCACTTACCCAGATAGGTTCACCACCATAGAAAGTGCTGTCGGATACAGCTTCCCTGTTGCGGATCTCATAATACCTGTCAAGGTCGGGATCATAAAAGCTGTTTTGGACTATGCCATGATGGTCGGGATATAGTCCGGTTGCAAGAGAATAGTGGTTGGGAAACGTTTTGGAAGGGAATGAAGGGATAAGAGATTTGGCTTTAACGCCTGCATTCGCTATCGAATCCATAACCGGCGTATTGGCGTTTTCATGGTAATTCCAGCGGAAGCCGTCGAGTGAGACTACAACAACATAATTTGGTTCAGGTGTTTGATTTTTATTACTACAGCTGCTCAGGAGCAGGATTAAAAATATTGCCGGTAATATTCTCAGTTTTTTCATGATCTATTAGATAAAGCAAAATCCCCGGGCCTGGCGGCGCCGGGGATTTTTTTGGATAAGTTATGCATTAGAAAGAAAGCTGAATACCTGTGTTGAACCACCTGGGTAATCCGAGGTATACCTCAGCGGCAGCTGCACTGTGGGTGTTGCGGTTATCAGCACCCATATATGAATTGTACTGGCTGTTATCCACTGCATCCTGGATATACATAGTATTAAACAGGTTAAAGATGTGTGCAAAAAGCTGCACTTTGTATTTAGGACCGGTTGGCAATGTGTATCCAACGTGCAGGTCAAAAACCGTGTATGCCGGAGTCTTCCAGCTTTGGGTTCTGTCATTGGGGTCAGTACGGTTGATAACATTCCAGTCGGCATACATATCGGCGAAGTGTTTCATGGAAAGGGTGATATAAAGTCCTTTAGCAGGAAATACGGTTCCCGACAAAGCAAACTGAGTCTGAGGAGCATCACCGGTTTTCAGATCCTTTACATAAATGGTAAAGGATGTATCCGGAAGGTTTTCTTCGTACCTTTTCAGAGTAGCTTTGGGGTCGTTGGTCTGTTTCCAGTTGCCGATCGAAAAAGCACCATCAATCCTGAAATACTTGTTGGGCTGAAGTGCCAGGTCGGCCTCAATACCCTGATGGATAGCGTCCAGATCATTGATGACAAATATACCTTCGTTATTATCAATACTATAATACGGGTCGGTGATAACCCTGTCGTTCCAGTTGGTATGGTAAAGGTTGACATTAGCATTGAATTTCTCATCGTTTGAACGGAAGTTCATGCCGATTTCACCGGAGATGAATTTTTCATTTGTCGGGTCATCGATCAATTCATGGGTATTATCATTGATGACAGCGTCGAAGATCGGCACCTTGCTAACATAACCAACATTACCGAAAACCGTAATTGTGCTGGAAGCCTTATAGCTTATACCACCTTTAGCCTGGTATCCTGCAATAGGATCGGCTTCTATTTCCAGTTGTTGTGTCGGATCGGTTTTGGATTTCGTGAAATGGTTTCTGTGTTTGTATTTAATAGTGGAATAACCAACTGTAGCGTAAGCGGTAATAAGTTCAGTATGGTATTCGCCTTGCAGGAAACCGCCAATCCAGTTCACATTATTGGTGAAGTTATAGGCGATCTTATCACCCAGAACTACTTGTCTGTTAGGATTGAATTCATCAGAATTATCCATGAAATACATACCACCCAGAAGGTCACGTACTTCACGGTAATGTTCGATTTCAGCGGTTCTCCAGTCAATACCAATGGTTGTGCGGAAAACATCTGACCATTCAACTTTCACTTTTGAAATGGCACCGATGGTCCATTGGTTGTTAACGCTGTTCCTGAGGATACCAACGGATTGGCCCTGCTTGCGAACGATAGCTTTTTTATCGATCCATATGGTGTCTTCATTGCTTTGGTTAGCCAGGACAGTTTCGGTGAAATCCCATGACCACGGGCTGGGTCCATAATAGTATTTATAATCTTTTCCTCCCAGGACTCCGTCAGCATCTCTTCTGAAAAGGGATCCTGCCGTACCGGAGCCACCGCCTTTACCACCAGAGTAATAAACAGTGGTAAACTGGCTGACTTTCTTGTTCCACTGGGCATACCAGTTCAGGTTGGCCAGAGGTTTGTGATAGTAGTTTTCCCTTTCATTCAGGATAGTAGGGGAGTAGCGATCATGGTCGGTTTTTCCGTTGTAAGCCTGTTTTCCGTTATAGGTGGAAATCACCGGACCCCAGTTTTGGTTGTATCTCCAGCTTTGTTCTTTAAATTTTGTGAACGCCATGGTATCATATCCGGGGACGGACTTTGCATAGTCATGACTGTAGGTTGCAATATTTTGCTTGTAGATATTTTGTCCGTGTTTTTGCGGAGCTCCCATTGCATAGACTTCCAGGCGGTGGTTTTTGTTAATATTGTAGCTGGCGCCGAGGTAATAGGCCCATGCATCTGTCCATGTACCATCAATGATACCGTTTCCAACTTTCCTGACCACGCTGGCGCTCATGGCAAATTTACCGCCAATGAGGCCTGTGTTGGCTGAAATGGTGGTTTTCATAAAGTTGCCGCTTCCTACTTCAAAACGGCCGCTGGCACCACCTTTCATTTCGGAGGGGCTGGTGATCACGTTCATGGTACCTCCGATAGAAGGGGTAGCAAGGTTTACGGCACTCAAACCACGCTGTACCTGAATAGAAGAGGTAGCATCGGAAATACCGTCCCAGTTTGACCAGTAGACCCAGCCGTTTTCCATGTCGTTAACGGGAACACCGTTGATCATGATGGCTACATTCCTCTGGTTGAAACCCCTGACATTGATCCTGGCATCTCCGGCGCCACCACCTTGAGCGGTAGCATAAACGCTGGGAGTGGTGTTCAGGATAAGAGGGATATCCCTTGAGCCAAGCCTGTCGACGATTTCCTTCTTTTCAATGTTACTCATGGCAACCGGAGTCTCACGATCGCGGGCACGATCGGAAACAATAAGAATACCGGCCATACCGATAGCCATAGGCTCCAGCCTGATGGTCCCTGCATCGGTGACCTGTCCGTTCTGGATCGTCACATCCATGGTTATCTTCTCATAACCAACATAGGAAATGACGACCTTTTTAACTCCTGCATCCAGTGTCAGCATGAAAACACCGTCTTCATCGGTAGCCATCCCGATAGCGGTTCCTTCTACCATGACGCTGGCACCGTAAAGCGGTACGTTGTTGGATGCATCTTTAACTTTTCCCTTAAGGGTACCCTGGCCATAGGTGATATTCACAGCCAGAAACAGTGCACTAAAGCACAAGAGGAGCAGATAATTGCTTCTTTTCATAATTTAGGGTTTTTGGTTAATAATATTCCTGTGACGAAAGTAGTACGGAATAATTTGCAGAAAGTTAAAAAAATATTAAGAATTTGCTAAATTCTTTATAAGCAAAAATGGTCTATGTGATTGGTATATAGGGGTATAAATTTATATTTTTAAGAAAAAATTAATATTGGGTCAGGTTGCAGGTTGCAGGTTGCAGGTTACATGTTGCAGGTTACATGTTGCAGGGAGCGAGAGGAACAAGCTGTGAGTGTGAGGCCTGCAACCTGAAACCTGTAGCCTGTAGCCTGCAACCTGTAGCCTGTAGCCTGCAACCTGTAGCCTGTAGCCTGTAGCCTGGTTATCGCTATCAACCTTGGGTTGAAGCTTTAAAACCTTAGAGAAAAACTGAAGCTGAAGTTCCTTCCAAATCCCCAAAACCCGGAGAATGTGTCCAGATTGTGAGATGTTCCGTCGAGCCCTCTGATTATGTGCTTGTGGTTTAAAGCGTTAAAGCAACTTACTGTGATTCCGGCCGGGAGCGATCCAATTTTGAAGTTAACATCCAGAAACAAATCAAGCAAGGCATACGATGGGATCCGATAAGGCTGCTCTGTATCAGCCGGGTTATTCCTGGATACAGGATTGAATCCTGCATACAGCTTGTCGTAGTAAATGTAATTGGCCGTTAAAGCAAACATTTTCAGGAATTGTACTTTTCCTGTGATACCGGTTTGCACCTGTGGAGCGTCTCCGACGTAAAGACCATCGGCATAGATTTGCACGGTATCCTGTAATACATTATTGTTGTCGTATACTTCAGCCGATACATTATTCTTCCATTGCCAGTTACCGAGGGAGAGCAATCCTCCCAAACTTATATACTTTCCAAAGCCTTGTGAAAGTTCGATTTCTACTCCGAAATGTTCAGCGTCCAAACCATTGATCATAACTGGATCAAGAAACTGATTGTATTCGTTGGCCAGGAATGATCTGTCTTTCCAGTAAGTGTAGTATATATTGGCTTTGATCCCCGTAAGGTTGCGGCTGAATCCATAGCCCAGCTCAGCGGAAGTGATCTTTTCGTTTTTGGTTTCAAGGGTTGGCTCATTGGTATAATTTCCAAATATGTATTTATAGTAAGGCACTCTTGAGAAATACCCTGTGTTAAAGTAAACATTATGATATTCATTCAGGTTGTAATTGAGTCCTGCTTTTACATCGAATCCCCACAATTCAACTACTTTGCTTTCAGGGTTGCTTACATAGTTATAATGATCATAGCGTTGATACCAGTTGGATGAAATGCTTCCTGCAAGGAAAGCATGCAGACGGTTGCGGTGATATTCGACCTGACCGAAAAGGTTTGCGAAATTTATGATTGCACCGTTATCTATTTTGATCACGTCACCGACTCCTTTGATTTCCTGTCTTCCTGCAATGCCATCCACAGCATATGCATAATTATCAATAAAGAAATCACCACCCAGGAGGTCTCTGACTTTTTGCTGCAATGAAGATTTAAAATACCGGTAATGAATACCGGCCATGATTTGAAAATTATCTCCCAGTTTATGTTCAAGAGTGGAAATGATACCCGTCCAGACATGACTAGCCAGGAAGTTGGTTTGTATATTTTTGGAAAATCCTCTTACGGTATCACCGTTTGCAAGGACATAATAATCGGTATGGGTATTGTTGTTAACGTAAATACTCTCCCAGTCGATCTGGTTGGAGGGATTGCGGTAACCTCCGATTCCCAGGTTTGTCATAAATTTATCAGACCACTTACCCCCGCCTTTTCCGCTTGAGAAGTAAATCGAAGTTGCAAGCATACTGCGTTCGTTAATGTTCCAGTAATGATTAAGGCTGAGATGGGGTTTGTGATAAAAGTTTTCGGATGCATTGTTTATCTTTCCATTATAGCTTCCCCAGTCTTTGTTGAATTTCAGTCCATACTGGTCGGTCTCTGCCTGTGTGAGCATAATATTGCGCTGGCCATGCCTTTCCGGGTTTCCAAGTCCTACAAAAACCAATTTATGTTTATGGTTAAACTCCTTGCTTACAGATAAGAAATATCCCCAGGCATCCACATAGGTTGCATCGACGTAACCGGGGCCGCTTATTCTGGAACCCAGAAAACTAACGGCCATTCCATTTTTAAGCTTCCCTGTATTATAACTCAGGGAGAATCTGGAGTTTCCGTAGTCAGTAATTGCATACCTGACCACTCCACCCTTCGGTGCTTCGGTAGTATGAGTTAATATATTAATGGTACCACCGACAGAGTTAAGTGCCACCCTGGAGGCTCCCAATCCTCTTTGCACCTGGATTTGCTGGGTGGCATCGGATAGTCCGAGCCAGTTATTCCAGTATACAAGACCGTTTTCGACACTACCAATAGGGATTCCATTTAGCAGGAGAGCGACATTTTCCTGCTGAAAACCGCGGATGCTGACCGATGCATCGCCACTTCCTCCTCCTGTGCGCGCGGAATAAACACCGGGTACCATTTTCATAATATCAGGCAGGGGTTGGTCACCAAGTTGGGTTTCAATTTTTGCCGAAGGAATAGTAGACATTGCGACCGGTGTATATCTGTCACGGCCAACCGATGAGATAATACTTACTTCCTGGAGACCAATTATAAAAGGTTTCAGCTTTATGTTACCCAGGTCAATATCCTGACCTGACATAACCTGAACTTGTTTTTGTGATGAAACATACCCGACGGAGGAAAACTCAACAACGAAATTTCCATCTGACAATTCAAGGGAAAAGTTTCCATTGGTTTGAGTGCTCGTGCCCAAATTTGTGTGCAGGACTGAGATGTTTACCCCGGAAATCGGATCACCGGATATCTCATCGCTTACCCGTCCGTTTACTTTTGTTTGCCCGTTGGAAAATGTTGCAAAAACAACGATCAGCAGAATGGAGAGAAATGCCTTTTTCATGATTTAGCCTTCTTGGTTTAACATTATACATTGCTCATTCAGAGCAGGGGAAATAAATAAATGTTGCCAAGAAGGCTTGTGGCCTTTTGGATCATTTCTTCTCCCATCCAGACTATACTGTCGGTTCCGGAATTCCACCGGGTCAGTCCCGAATAACTCGGGAGTCGCGGACTGTTACCGCCGGTCGGGAATTTCATGCTTGCGCAATGATCACCCTGCCCTGAAGAAACTGAAGTAAAGAACGGGGCAAAGATATGCGAATAAATTAAATTTCAAATCATGAGAGGATTTTTTTTATCGTCCTGAGCTTATGAGTATATTTCCCGGTGGTAAGACTAAAAATTCCGTGATGGTCTGCTTTGTCGATCCTTACTCTTCCTGAGGCATGAAGAATAAGATCAGGTTTATAAAGAATTCCTGTGTGTACAATTTCTCCTTCGTTGTTGTCGAAGAACAAAAGATCACCGGGTACTGCATCGGATATAAAATGGATATCCTCTCCGAGTTTGGCCTGCATGAAAGCATCGCGGGGGAGATTAATGCCTGCAATTTTAAATAGTACCTGTACCAACCCGGAGCAATCGATACCACAAGGTGTGCGACCACCCCACAAATACGGTGAATTGATGTATGATCCTGCCATCCGGAGGATTATTTCCCGGGGGTGCAGAACTTCACTCTTTTGTAAAGCCTTTCCTTCAAAGCTATAGACCCTGTTGCCAATTTTGAAGTTCGCTTCCGGTATGGTAGATCCCGGATATACTTCAAAATCCAATCCTGTCATCGTATCCTTTATAATTGAATGATGCTGTGAAACTACCCACTCACTTTTTATCAATGAATTAAAGCCTTCTTCAGAAACAGGTTCGTGCTGACCAGCATCCATCCAACCCGGATAATCATCAAATCCTCCACGGATCAAAAGCCATTCCCCTTGCTGAAGATCAACATGATAAGGCTCTCCGAAGAGCAATTGGGTAACCAATTCCGATTTATGTGAAGGTTCTCTTCTTACCGGTATCATGGCTATATTGCAAAATCCTTTTTCCATATTTTCCTGGATGAAGATACAAAGATATGAATCGCTTGAACAAATTGCCCCTTGAAAGCATTGATAACAACAAAATTCATATATTCGTGGTTTAGTCGGTAAGCATGGGAAAACTCTTAAATTTTTTTCGCAACAAGTATCAGGATATTTACAAGACGGCATTGTTTCTGTCTGCTATTGTCATCCTGGTGTTGGTTTTCCCGAGAGAGGGTAAATTTAAATATGAGTTTTCCAGGAATAAACCCTGGCTTCACGAAGATTTCTTTGCCCCGTTCGACTTTTCCATCTTAAAGCCGGAGGAGCAGATAAAAGCAGAACAGGTTGAAGCATTGAGGCAAACAAAACCATACTTTATCCTGGATACGACAATTTTTCCACGGATCAGGGCCGATTTTCACAAAGCGTTTAACAGAGCCTGGATAGAAAGGTATGGCGATACGACGGTGAAGATTCAGTCTCACGACAGAAACCTGGAAAAAGCTGAATTATTCCTTAACAGGCTATATAATAAAGGTATTTATGATCCTGCCTTTGTTTTTGATCCTGTTACGAAACCTGCTAATGTTATCTTAATCAGGGGGAATATCGCTAAAGAGACAAACCCCGACAGTATACTCACCATTCATAAAGCCAATGATTTGATTAACCGCTGGTTAAGACCTGGTACAACTTTCGATCATGAGTTGCTTTCCGTTCTTTTATTTGATCATTTGCAACATAATGTTTTGTTTGATGAGATTAAAACAGTTAACGAGCGAGAAAAAATCCTGGCGGAAATTTCTCCAACACGGGGAATGGTGTTATCGGGAGAAAAAATAATTTCAAGAGGAGATTTGGTTACAACCGAAAAGTATCAGGTGTTGATTTCATTGAAGAAATATTATGAGGAACAATTGGGTGCCGGCGGGGCATATTATTTCATTCTTGCCGGACAAATAATCCTGATCAGCATTGCCATGGGGGCAATGGCTATGTTTCTTTATTATTTCCGGAAGGATGTATTCCGTGACAATAAAAAAGTTCTTCTGATTCTGGTTATTTTATTGCTCCTTGTGTTTATTACCAGTCTGGTTGTTACATACCATCCTGCATACCTTTACCTTGTTCCACTCTGCCTGGTACCCATACTGGTAAGAGCATTTTTCGACACTCGGATGGCGCTGTATGTTCACCTGATTACAGTTATTATTACAGGTTTCCTTGTTCCCAACAGTTTTGAGTTTCTTTTTCTCCAAATGATGGCGGGTATAAGCGCAATTCTCACTGTTGCTAATCTTCAGCGCAGATCGCAATTTTTCCTGACTTCTGTTTCAATTTTCTTCACCTATTCTGTTCTTTATTCAGGGTTAAATCTCATCCAGGAAGGAAGTCTGAGAGAAATAGCCCCGTTGAATTTCGCCTTTTTTGCCGGTAATTCAGTACTGACTTTGTTTGCGTATCCCCTGATATATATTTTCGAAAAACTCTTTGGTTTGATAACCGATGTAACCCTGATAGAGTTATCGAATACTAATAATCCTCTGCTTAGGGAATTGTCGTTAAAAGCTCCCGGAACTTTCCAGCACTCCCTGCAGGTTGCAAATCTTTCGGAAGAAGCTGTATTTGAGGTCGGTGGAAATGCATTGTTGGTCAGAACAGGAGCGCTATACCATGATATTGGCAAAATGGACATGCCGGTATATTTTATTGAGAATCAGACTACAGGGGTCAATCCGCACGATGAACTCACCTATGAGGAAAGTGCAAGGATAATAATTGGCCATGTAATCAAAGGTATAGAAAAAGCCAAAAAGCATAAGCTGCCTGAGCAGATCATAGATTTTATCAGAACCCACCACGGTACAAGAAAGGTGGAATACTTTTATATAATGCAGAAGAAGGAATTTCCCGACCAGGAGATAGATGAGAGAGATTTTACCTATCATGGCCCTATTCCGTTTTCCAAGGAAACCGCAATCCTGATGATGGCAGATTCTGTGGAAGCTGCTTCACGGAGCCTGAAGTCATACGACAGCGATTCTATCAATGCCCTGGTGGATAACATCATTGATAAGCAACTTGAAACGGGTCAGTTTGACAATTCCAATATTACCCTGAAAGAAATTACACGGATCAAGAAGATCTTCAAGAAAAAGCTTATGACTATCTATCATATCAGGATTGAGTACCCCCGCTAATCCAGGGTAGTCTGACATTATCAAGGTAATTACCTGCTTCCGGACCCAAGTTGAAGAGTAAATCCAATATACTCAGATTGGCCTGAAAACAGTAACGGTCAGAGAACGTTTGAAAATATTCAGGAAATACCATTTCAGGAATGATTTTACCAGGATGGATCGCATAGCGGAGATCCAGACATCCTGGTACTTCATGATAAAATTCATGAGTATACGATATTGATGCCTGAATGCCTGTCCAATCTAGTATCTTCATCAACAGAGTATGATTGAGGTCAATAAGCTTATCGTGCCTTTCGGCGAAGATTGAGAACAGCTCATCTTTGAAATACAGGAAATAAGGGGAGGAGTTATATGCAGCTTCCAGTCCACCCCGGATCACTTTTTGCCATGGTTGTGCATAACAGATTTTAATCTCGCTGGTCAAAGTATGATTTCCGAACGTTTTTCTTACCGGGATGGTTAAGGCAACCCTGCCATTTGTGGTAAGGATTTCAAACCGGTTTCGGAACGATTGTTTTCTGTACGTTTCCAGGGCTTCAAGCTTAACATTGGACATCTTTCTGATGACAGCCATATATGCGACAGGTGGCAACAAGGCTGTTGACATGTAAACCGTGGGTATTTGACATGGAATTGACATCTTTTCGCAAATATCAAAAAAAATGCAGGACAATTGCTTGTCCTGCACACCTTTCATTCAATAAATCCTGGTTATTATGCTTCTTTGGAAGCAGTTTCTTTTAGCAATACTTCATCAATCACCTGCTTAAGTGTTTCCTTTGGCAGGGCTCCCATGGCCATTTGAGGCTGTCCGTCCATAGGACAGAACAGGAGGGAAGGAATACTGCGGATACCAAAAGCTGCTGAAAGCTCACGTTCTGCTTCGGTATCAACCTTGTAAATATTGATTTTTCCTGCGTATTCTTTTGATAATTCTTCCAGGATGGGAGCAACCATTTTGCATGGCTGGCACCAATCTGCGTAAAAATCGATCAGACAGGGCAGATTTCCCTCATATTTCCATTCCTGGTTTTTTTCATAATTAAAGACCTTCTCCAGGAAAGTCTGTTTGCTTAAAAATTCCATGTTATCCTGTTTTATTATTGATTATTCGTTGAATTGTCAGGCTTGAGCAGAAAATTGTCAATGGCCTGCTTGAAAGTTTCTTTGGGTAATGCTCCGGTCGACATCTGCGGTTTGCCTTCCATCGGAACGAAGAGAACAGATGGAATACTGCGTATCCCGAAAATGCTGGCCAGTTCACGTTGTTCCTCGGTGTCGATTTTGTATACATAAATCTGACCTTCATATTCTTTCGCCAGTTCTTCCATGATCGGAGCAATAAGCTTACAGGGCTTGCACCAGTCAGCATAGAAATCTATGATGCATGGCTTGTCGCCTTCATAAACCCATGTGTCGCGGTTTTTCTCATAATCCATGACTTTTTCCAGGAACGTTTCCTTGGTAAGATGTACCGGTTTTCCGGATTCATCAGATTTGCTTACGCTGGTGGATTTCTCCGGTTGAGCAGCTTTTTGGGCCTGTGTGTCGCTCGCGTTTCCACAACTGATTAATGTGGCCGTGCTTATGGCAATAATAGCAACAAAAAGTTTCTTCATTTTCAGGATTTTAATTTTGTTAATTAAACGATGCAAATATATAATTTTTTTTATCTTAAATCGCATATTTATCACTTTTGTTTATTTTTGCATCAAAAATTATTCCAGACGACAAAATGTCAGAAGATTTATTCAGATACTTTAACGTTAAGAATAGCGAATTGTTCAAAGCCCGTTTATGCACGGAAGATGACTGTTATGCCTTATTGGCTGATTTAAAGTGGAAGAATGGTTTTCGATGCCGGCATTGCGGGCATACGAATTTCTGCAGGGGTAAATCTCCCTATTCCCGTCGGTGCACCCGATGCAAGCGGGAGGAATCTGCCACTGCCCATACAATTTTTCATCATTGCCGCATTCCACTGAAAACCGCCTTTGAAATAGCTTTCGAGGTTTGTAATAATCCTGAAATATCTTCTTACAAGTTATCGGATTCCTTTGAGCATCGCCAGATGACTTGCTGGAAGTTCAAGAAGCGTGTGCTGGAATGCAAGGATAAGGGTATGGATGCCCTGAATTTTACCGGATGACGACCTTCTTTGTTATTCTCCTTTCATTTGTTTGCAAAATGATTGCATAAACACCGGCAGGTAAATCTTCCACATTAATAGTCTTTTCGTATTTTCCTCCGTCAAATTCCAGGTTAAGACTTAAAACTTCCTGACCCTGAAGATTAAGTAATGTTATGCAGGCATTTATATTTTCTTTGGCATAAATCAGAATGTTCAGCGAATTGGTGGCTGGGACGGGGAAAACTTCAAAACCAATATTATCGATATCATCAGGCATACCAATTGGGAAGGAATGCCAGGATGCTTCCCATCCTGGCCTGGTAACGGTGGAATTGGTACTGAAGGTGATGAATGCTTTATTACTTTCCACAAAGATGGGATCAGGCAGAGAATCCCCGGAGAATTCACCGAGAAGATCCTGGGTTACATAATCATATATTTTCACCCAGTCATGGCCTTCTTCCGTTGAAAATGAAGTGAATTCGATTGCAAGCACATCGGATTCGGTGCTGGGATTGATCACCCATATACAATTGGTTCCGTTATGGTATTCTGCAGGTCCGCTTCCGTCGGAGAACACACCCGAGGGATCGGTAAGCATTTGCATACCACTGCAATAAACCGGCAACTCGCAGGTATAGGAAAGGAGCCAGCCTGGTGCCGTCTGCGGTTCTGTTGTTTCAAAAGCCAGGAACAAGCGGTCGCCGCTTGATATTAGTTCAGCGGGTATGGTGCCTCCACTGTAACTGCCCAGGATGGGTGCGGAAGCATTTTCTCCATCATAAACGGTCAGGATGTCATTAGGTTGGGTTGAAAACCTGACAAAAGAAATGCTGATGTTCATCACCGAATCATCGGGTGCGATGAGCCAGGAACAGGAGCTGCCGCTCTGGTAGTTGTAATTGGGCCCGCTGCCATCGTCAATGGTTCCGTCGATAGATCCGAGGATCTTGTTACCATCACAAAAAACGGGATAGGAATACTGATTTGTATCGGGTACGGCATTAATGATCACTTCCTGGGCAAGGTTGAAGTTCGACCCTCCGGGAGAAAGATTGTCAGTGTAGAAATATCCATCGTAGGATCCACTCCATCCCCAGTTGAAATGATAATAATTTCCTGATTGATAACCGTCGCAAACGAATGCATGACCGTTTATGTTGGGAACCGACCATCCGGCATAGTACATGGGGATATTTCTTTCGAGGTGGCTTACCAGCAGGCTATCCCAGTTCATGGTAGTGCTATCGCGGTAAACATACTGTGTTTGCGGGGAGTATTTGAAATATGTCCTGAGCGAATACGCCGCTTTGTGGTTGTACATACCCGATCCATTGGGGCCATAAACCATGTCAACGGAAACGCCCAAATGGTAAAGAAGCTCAGCGACAGGGAGATTACTTCGACCAGCGAAAAGGGGCATTTCATCCCAGCGATAGGTTGTATTTTCGAAATCAGCATTAAGCGTTCCATAGGGTGGGCACTCATAAGTATAGGATCCGGTTCCGTTTATGGGCCAGCGAAAATAATTCATAACCTGCCCCATGGCTGTGGCTACACATCCTGCGTAGCAGTGTCCGGTTGGCCCTGCCGGGTCTTCCGGGCACATTTCATTATAAAAGCTGCCCTGGTCCCAGGTAGAGGTGAGCATGGGTTCAACTTCTCTTCCGGTATATAGTATAAGCTTTTCAGTATCCTGAGAAAGCAATCTTTGCCATTCTTCTTCGAATCGGAATTTGGTTTCGAGGCTTCCATCCAATATCCCCTTAATCTGTTGGCTGTATTTTTCAATCCATTCCTGCATAGAAGGAGGCAGGCCTGCACCAGTATATCTGCCATCAAAGGAGTAAGCCAGAACGGGGATTACTGAGTCATCGGCTGAAACAACCACAAACCCTGGTTTGTTGAGGTTCACAACATACAGGGTCACAACCCCATCGCAACTTATCGGTATGATCGCGCCGGTCGACAGGTCATCATATGCAAATCCTGATTTCACATAACAACGTTCGTAATAGAAGTTTTTTGCTATCCTGGCAGCAGTTTGTGAGTCGAGATGGGCGGCACGGCTGCTGATCTGAAAAACAAGCAGACAGGATAAATAGATTAAAAAATACTTTTTCATTGGTTAATAATTTGAAAGCTAAAAATACAAAAAATGCCACTTCGAAGGAAGTGGCATTTTGAAGATTATCTGAGGGATCTTTATTCTATTACGATTTTTTCCGTTTTCATCCCGGTAGAATTGGTTACCGTCAGGATATAAACTCCTCCGGCAATCTGCGATAGATCTATGTTTTGATCAAAAACACCATTTATGGAATAATATGCCTGCTCAATAACCACTTCACCGGTCATGCTCATCAGTCTGATAACAACATCATCGGTTGAGTTTTGGTTAAAGGCAATATTCAGTTCATTTCTTGCCGGGTTGGGGAATACCAGGAAGTCGTTGATCACTCCGGGTTCCTCAACTCCGACGTTGTTAATTTCATAATATACTTCCCATCCCGGTCCGTTTATCCAGGAATTGGAGCTCCAGGTAACAAACATACTGCCGCTGGTAGCTTCAACGGGATCGGGGACATCGGAACCGGAGAAAGACGCGATTTGGGTAGATCCGTCGAAGATCTTCATAACATCATATCCTTCTTCAGTGTCAAATGAATTAAAATACAGGGTGATAACAGATGCGTATTGCGGTTGTATTCTCCACATACAGGTAGCACCATTGTTATAATAGAATGAACCGCTACCATCATCAAATGTACCTGATACATCTTCAAGCTGAGTGAGGCCTACGCACCATACAGGGCTTGTGGTTTCAAAAGCTGCGGTAAAACCTTTGGCAACACCGCTTGCGTCGCTGTCGAATGTTACAAGGACTTTATTCCCGGTAGACGTAACCATGGAAGGTAGAGTGGAACCTGTGAACTCACCTAAAAGAGGATCGGAAGTAGTAGGTCCGTCATATACCCTGACATAATCACCGGATGCCAGATCAAACTGTGTAAAGCTGACTTTTATATTAGTAACGCTGTCTTCACCATTTTGCGGATCGATCAGCCAACTAGCGCTCTGGTTGTTGATGTAATCATCGATAGGGCCGGAGCCGTCGGTGAATGAGCCTGACATATGCGTAATTGTATGAGCACCTTCTGCATAGTAAGGATAATCAGGGTCGCTTGGATAAAAGTTCCTGACGCAGGCTTGTCCTATATAGAAACCACCTACATTACTAAGTGTGTAAAACCCATTACCGGAGCCGCTCCAGCCGAAGTTGAAATGAAATTCATCCCCCTGGTAGCCGTCGCAAAGGAAGGCATGGCCACCGCCGGTGGAGCTTCCTGAATAATAAAGAGGTCTGCTGAGATCTATTTCTGCTTTCAGCAAATTGATCCAGGCTGTCTGTGAATAATTGCTCTTTTCAAGGTATTGCGCATCTTCATATCTCCAGAAAACATCCAGGCGGTTGGGTACCATATAAGAGTAAGATCCCGATCCGCTGGGGCTGAACTGCATGTTAACAGAAACACCGCAATGGTATTGAAGTTCTGCAATAGGCATCGGATAATGGTTGTCAATTTCATCCTGCATTCCATCCCACTGATAATATGTGTTTTCAAAGTCTGCGCTGAGGTTGCCATAAGGTGGGCAACTGTAAGTGTGGTCGTTGGTACCGTTGGTGGGATAGCGGTAATAATACATGATCATCGACATCGCTGTAGCCACACAACCTGCATAGCAGTGGCCTCCCGGGCCTGCCGCATCGGCCGGTGCCATAAGGTTATATGGATCGTTCTGGTCCCAGAGTATAAAATCGGCAAGCGGCGCAACATCTCTGTTTCCACCTTCGGTGTTAAGGGTAGAGATGTCATCTGTTAAAAGGGTAGCCCATGATTGTGCCGTTGTTTCATCAGCTACGATACTCTTTTCCCTGATGTATTCGATCATATCCGCATAACCCTGCATAAAACTGGCATAAACGTATGCCTGGTCATGGGAAGGAAAGGATCCTTTATAAGAATATCCAATAACAGGTGTATAAGCATCATCCCCTGAGATGATGATAAATCCACCGTCTTTAAGGTCGAATGCATAATATACAGGCAATCCGTTATTTTCCCTGACAAAAATATTGGTAATCTCAATGGTTTTGTAGTCGATACCATCACCATACTGGTTTACTCGTTCGTAATAATAGTTTATGGCCGCTTTCTTCGCGTCCATAAGGGATACTTCTTTCGACTGAACAGATTGTCCAAGCAGAAAGGCTGTTAAAAGGACAATGAATAGCCTTGTTTTCATAATGATCTTGTTGATTTGTTAACTAAATTTTTCTTCACAAATATATAAAAGAATGAATAAATAGAGCACTTACTGTTGATTTTATCCTCAATGATACTGACATCGGATTATGGTTGCAGGTTGCCCTGTTTTAGTTTTATAAATTTCTACGGCATTTGAAACCACAGAGGTTTTTATTAATTTCGCCCGGAAATAATCTAAGAAAAACCGTAATGTCCATACTGATAAAAAATATCAAAGAATTAATCCTTGCAGAAAAGGAACCTCGTTTAAAGGCTTGTGGTGCTGAAATGAAACGGCTGCCGGTAATCAGAGATGCTTTTGTCAGGATTGAAGGATCATTGATTGTTGATTTTGGGGAGATGAAGGAATTAGGGGAAGGAGAGGAGAATTTTGATGATATTTTGGATGCCGGCGGTAGGATGGTTTTTCCCTCCTGGTGTGATTCTCACACTCATTTGGTATATCCGGCATCGAGGGAACTTGAGTATGTGGACAAGATAAAAGGATTGTCTTACGAAGAAATTGCCAAAAGGGGAGGAGGAATTTTGAACTCGGCCCTTAGAATGAAGGAGACTTCGGAGGAAACATTGTTTATCGATGCCATGGAGCGCTTGCAGGAAATCATTGCCTGGGGCACCGGGGCGGTAGAAATCAAGAGCGGTTACGGTCTTGATACGGAAAATGAAATTAAAATGCTGCGTGTTATACGGCGGCTTAAAGAGTCTTCACCTCTTACAATAAAGGCAACCTTCCTTGGTGCCCATGCTTTTCCGGCAGAATTTCGTACAAGGCGAGAGGAGTATGTTGACCTTATTATTCAGGAAATGATCCCCATGGTCGCTGCTGAGGATCTTGCTGATTATATTGATGTTTTCTGCGACCGTGGTTTTTTCAGTACCGAAGATACCGACCGCATCCTTAATGCGGGTATGAAATACGGACTCAGGCCGAAGATCCATGCCAATGAACTGGATTATTCCGGTGGAATTCAGGTGGGAGTGAAATATAATGCATTATCGGTGGATCATCTGGAATACACAGGTGACGAGGAAATTGAGGTCTTGAAGGATTCTGAGACCATGCCGGTATTGCTTCCCGGAGCCTCATTTTTCCTGGGTATGCCTTATGCTCCGGCCAGGAAGATGATGGATGCAGGGTTACCGCTTGCCCTGGCCAGCGACTTTAATCCTGGGTCTTCTCCATCAGGGAACATGCAACTTATTGTTTCCATGGGGTGTGTTTCGTACCGAATGCTTCCTGAGGAAGCAATAAATGCGGCTACTCTGAATGGAGCCTATGCAATGGGTATTGGAGAAACCCATGGAAGTATTGCTGTAGGTAAAACAGCCAATCTTTTTATCACCAAAGAAATTCCAACATATTCCTATATGCCCTACTATTATGGCTTTAACAAAGCAGAGAAAATCATCCTGAAAGGTAAGATAATAAAATAAATTTAAAAGTATACTAACTATGAAGCAATTAATCGAATGTGTTCCGAATTTCAGTGAAGGAAGGGACATGGGCATTATCCGGCAGATAACCGATGAAATTGAGAAGGTAGAAGGAGTAAAACTGCTTGATATTGATCCGGGGGCTGCCACAAACCGCACGGTTGTTACTTTTGTGGGAACTCCGGATGCTGTTGTGGATGCTGCATTTCTTGCCATCAGAAAAGCATCGGAAATCATCGATATGCGTAAACACAAAGGGGAACATCCCAGGATGGGCGCTACTGATGTTTGTCCTTTCGTCCCCATTTCCAACATTACCATGGAGGAAACGGTCGAATACGCGAGGAAACTTGCAGAGCGTGTAGGAAAGGAACTGGATATTCCAGTGTTTTGTTATGAATACGCTGCATTCACAAAGGAAAGGAAAAACCTGGCGAATATCAGGGCCGGTGAATATGAAGGGATGGCAGATAAACTAAAGGATCCAAAGTGGAAACCAGATTTTGGCTCCGGAGCCTTTCATCCAAAAGCAGGCGTGACAGCTATTGGTGCACGTGATTTCCTGGTTGCCTTCAATGTAAATCTAAACACTACCTCTACACGAAGAGCCAATTCTGTTGCTTTTGATGTAAGGGAAAAAGGTCGGGTGAAAAGAACGGGCGATCCGGTTACAGGCCCTATCGTCAAAGATGAAAACGGAAATCAGGTATTTGAACCGGGAACCCTTAAAGCTGTCAAAGCCATAGGATGGTTCATTGAAGAATACGGTATTGCACAGATATCCATGAATCTGACCAATATTACCATAACTCCGGTCCACATTGCTTTTGATGAAGTATGCAGGAAAGCGGCCGAAAGGGGGCTTCGGGTTACGGGCTCCGAACTGGTCGGGTTGATCCCGCTTTCCGCTTTGCTGGATGCGGGTAAGTACTTCCTGGAGAAACAACAACGTTCCATTGGTGTTTCTCAAAAGGAGCTTATTAAGATAGCTGTTCGGTCCATGGGCCTCGACGACCTTAAGCCTTTCAATCCAAAGGAAAAGATCATTGAATATATGATTGCCGACAATGCCGGGAAACAACTTGTTGATATGAATCTGAGTGACTTTGCTGATGAAACGGCCTCCGAATCACCGGCTCCCGGTGGTGGATCCATCTCCGCCTATGTGGGAGCCCTGGGTGTTTCATTGGGAACTATGGTTGCCAATCTGTCATCACACAAACGCGGATGGGATGATCGTTGGGAAGAGTTTTCAACCTGGGCAGCAAAGGGACAGGCAATAAAAGATGAATTGTTATTCCTGGTTGATGAAGATACCCGTGCCTTTAATCGTATTATGGACGCATTTGGTTTGCCCAAAGGCAGTGATGAAGAGAAAGCGGCCAGACACCACGCCATCCAGGAAGCTTCAAAATATGCAATGGAAATCCCTTTCAGAGTGATGCATAAAGCCTTTGATTCGATGCAGGTAATGAAGGCAATGGCAGAGATAGGCTTACAGGCATCTGCTTCCGATACGGGTGTTGGAGCAATGTGTGCTCGCACGGCTGTGATGGGAGCATTCCTGAATGTGAAAATTAATGCCGCCGGTGTCGATGATAAAGATTTTACTGGTAGATTGTTAACCGAAGGCCAGGAATTGGAAAATAAAGCTATAGAGCTGGAAAAGGAGATACTTCAAACCGTGAATGGAAAAATAAAGGATAAATAACAAATACCGGTAATCCCGGTGTTCTAAATGACCAAAAAATTGAAATTATGATTAAGCACATTGTATTAATCAAACTCAAGAGTTTTGAGGATTCCGATGAGCGTGAAGAAACCCTGAAGATTATCAAAGAAAGACTGGAGCATCTTCTGGATGTTATACCAGAATTAAGATCGATGGAGGTTGGTATTAATATTGTAAGTCGTCCGATTGCTTATGATATTTCCCTAATTGCCAAATTTGATGATCTGAAAGGTTTGGAGAAATACAGGGAAAGTGTTGATCATCTTGAAGTACTGAGTGTTATCTTTGATAATACAGATAAAATGGCCGTAGTGGATTATGAGGTCTGAGTGGTTTCTGACTGCTTTGACTTGCTGCTGTTTTCCATATTTAGCTCACTTTCCAGGAAATCTTTAATCTGGGCAGGTGCAACCCTTAGGGTAATATGCCCACGGTTTGCCAGTGCAATACGGCCTGTTTGTTCCGAAACGATGATGGACAGAGCATCCGAATACTCTGTAATGCCAACGCCAGCCCTGTGTCTTAAGCCGAGTCGCTTTGGGAGTTCCGTATTGTTGGATACCGGTAACACACATCCGGCGGCCCGGATCTGATTGCCGGTGATGATGACTGCTCCGTCGTGCAAAGGGCTGTTCCTGTAAAAAAGATTTTCCAACAGGGCAACAGAGATTTTAGCATCCAATACCTCCCCGGTGTCAACGTATGGTTTTAGTTCGTTTTGGCGGGTAATAACTATTAAGGCACCTGTATGAGCATCGGCCATGCGCTGGCAGGCAACAATAATCGTGTCTATATCCGGTTGATCACCATTGTTTATACTGAATCTCCAAAAAAGAAACCGTTTGTTTTTCTTTCGGATAAGTGCAGGTGTGCCCAATGCCAGCAAGAATCGCCGGATCTCCGGCTGAAAAATAACGATCAGGGCAATAAAACCAACGCTAAAAAAAGCACCGAGAATTTTGCTCAGCAATTCCATCTGAAAGGCTGAAACAAGCTGCCATAAAAGAAAAATGGCCAGGATACCAATAAAAATATTTATGGCTACCGTCCCTTTAAGAAGATTATATAATTCAAACAAAAGTATGGCTACAAGCAGGATGTCGATAATGTCAAGCAGCCTGATTTCTATAAACGCGGTTATGAAAAGTTGAATCATACTTTGTAAAGGTAAAAATCTTTCTTTTATTCCGGAGTCCCTTTTTTTACATCCTGCAATGCACTCACAAGCCTGATAGTTTGCCTGGCTTCTTTTACGTCATGCACCCTCAGGATGGAGGCACCTTTTAACAGTGCAATGGTATTCAGAACGGTAGTACCGTTCAGAGCCGTTTCCGGTGTGGTACCCAGTATTTTGTTTATCATCGATTTTCTCGATATTCCCACTAATACAGGAAATTTTGTGTTTGTAATGCTATCCAGGTTTTCAAGCAATTCAAAGTTGTGACGTATTGACTTGCCAAATCCAATCCCGGGGTCAAGGATGATGTCGGTATGTCCCTGATTGATCAACTTTCCTGCCTGTTCCATAAGGAATTGCCTGACCTCTTTAACAACATCTTTATATTCAGGATTATCCTGCATGTTTCGGGGTGTACCCAGGATATGCATGATGATAACGGGTACATTATATTTTCTGATAGTATGAAAAATGAGTGGATCAAAGGTGCCTCCCGAAATATCGTTTATCATATCCGCTCCTTCTTCCAGCAAAACTCTTGCTGTTTCTGAGCGGTAAGTGTCAATGGATAAAATGGCATCCGGGAAATTCTTCCTTATTTTCCGGAATGGCTGAAGCAATCTGCTGATCTCTTCTTTCTCAGCCACGGGAAGAGATCCCGGGCGGGTTGAAACACCTCCTATGTCAATGATATCAGCTCCTTCATGGATCATGGCATCAACATGGTGTTCCCATCTGTTGTCCGTATTCATCCCTCCATCGAAAAAGGAATCGGGTGTCAGATTCAGGATGCCCATTACCGCGGGAGTCGACAAATCAAGGATTTTACCGTTGCAAATCATTTAAATTTGTATAAAAAATGTAACTTTACCCTTCGAAATTTTTAGCTAAATCACGCTGCTAATTTACGTTTTTCAAACATGGATATTATGAAGATGCTAAGGAATCTGAGCAGATTAATTCTGGGACTTGTTTTTGTTTTTTCAGGATTTGTCAAAGGTGTGGATCCGATGGGAACAGCTTACCGTATTGAAGATTATCTTATTGCATACGGCATGGACTGGGGACTTCCATTCGGCCTTTATGCTTCAATAGCTCTTTGTACACTGGAATTTTTACTTGGAACAATATTAATCCTCAACATCAGGATCAGGGAGTTTTCCTGGATACTCTTTATTCTGATGATATTTTTCACCCTTATTACTTTTTACGTTGCACTGTATGAACCGGTTCCTGATTGTGGATGCTTTGGCGATGCCATTAAACTGTCGAACTGGGGTACATTCTTAAAGAATCTTTTCTTGATGGCTTTTACGGTTGTGGTTTTTCTCGAAAGGAAGAACTTTCGCTCAGCCATAGGCCCCATGGCACAGAATGCATTCATTCTATTATTCGCTGTGGGTTTTACAGGGTTTTCCATGCAGAATTACTTTCATTTGCCTGCTATCGATTTTCGTGATTGGAAGGTGGGAAACGATATGGTCCCGGATGATCGCGGAGAAGCAAAAATATACCTCACATTCAGAAACCTTGAAAACGGGGAGACACGAGAATACCTTTCGCCTGACTATCCCTGGAACGATTCCCTATGGATGGCCAAATGGGAATTTGTTGATCAAAGGACGGATGATTCTGAAGTGGTCAGAGGACATGAGCTGGTTTTAGAGACGGCTGATGGAGAAGACGTGACAGCTAATTATATAGAAAATCCGGATTATCAATTGCTCGTTGTTGCTTATGATTTAAAAGGATCCAGCCGGAAAACTTTTCCGCATATCTCCAGATTATACGAGGATGCTGATCATGTAGGTGTTTCTTTGATATTGGTTACCAGTACATTACCCTCAGATGTGGATGCGATGCGTGATCAGTTTCATCCCCATCTTGAGATTTTTTATGCCGACGACATTGTCCTGAAGACTATGATACGTTCCAATCCCGGAATCATTCTTATGAAAGATGGCGTTGTACTGGCAAAATGGCATTACAACGATTTTCCTGTTTTTGTGGATATCAGGAACAGGTATCTCAAAGATTGATTATGGCCAGGTTCATTCTCAAACGGTGCTTCTATGGATTGCTGGTTTTACTTGGCGTTATTACACTTGTATTTATTCTCTTCAATGTATTGCCCGGTGATCCTGCCCGTATGGTGATGGGGCAAAGAAGCGATATCGCAACTTTGGAGGCAGTCAATAAAGATCTGGGGCGTGACAAACCCGTATTAACCCAGTACTTTAATTTCCTGAATGATTTGTTGCCGTTAAGCGTGCATAATGATAAAAATCCTGAAAGTTACTGGTATCTTGATCCCGGAAAATATCCTAAAAATACTCAGTTGTTCAGGTTCTCGACAAACAACGTATTGGTTCTGAAAGCCCCATACCTGAGACGGTCATATCAATCTCAACGAGAGGTATCCGATATCCTTGCGGAGGCTTTTCCAAAAACCATATTGCTGGCTTTAGTTTCTATCGCTTTTGCTATGGTTGTTGGGATTTTAACAGGAATCATGCTTGCAGTCTGGCAGAATGCCGTGCTAAATAAGGTAGCCCTGGTTTTTTCTGTACTGGGAATGTCATTGCCGTCGTTTTTTGCTGCTATCCTTAACGCCTGGATCTTCGCATTTGTGCTTGCTGATGTCACCGGGTTGAATATGACCGGAAGCCTTTTTTCTGTGGATGACTTCGGTAATGGAGAATATCTTGATCTGAAAAATCTTATTTTACCGGCCATAACATTAGGTATAAGACCTCTGGCCATAGTGGTTGAGCTAACGCGAACTTCATTAAAGGATGTCCTTTCCCAGGATTATATTCGTACAGCCAAAGCCAAAGGCCTGAGCCGGTTTCGTATCATAATGGGCCACGCTCTTAAGAATGCTATGAATCCTGTTATTACAGCCGTTTCGGGATGGTTTGCCTCATTGTTGGCCGGAGCAGTATTTGTAGAATATGTTTTTGACTGGAAAGGCATCGGAGTTGTAATTGTAGATGCCCTTGAAAAATATGATTTTCCCGTGCTGATGGGAGCCGTAATGTTTATTTCTGTTCTCCTGGTTGTAATCAATATTATGGTAGACATTATTTATGCATGGCTTGATCCCAGGATAAGACTTTCATAATAATACTATCTTTGTCAGGGAACTTTATTAAATGGATATCAGTTTAAGTATTTACAAAAAGCCATTACCTATGAGAGAAAAAATCATCGCCGGAAACTGGAAAATGAACAAAAGCTTTGAGGAAGCTGAAGACCTTATATATGAGATTACCGAAGGAATCCAGGATATGAATTTGCGGGATACATCGGTGATCCTCTGCCCGCCTTTCCTTTACCTGGAGATGGCTGCAGATGCCATCACAGGGACCAGGATCAAACTGGGAGCACAGAATCTCCACGAGAAAGACTTCGGCGCCTATACAGGGGAAATTTCGGCACCCATGCTCAAATCTTTGGATGTTGAATATTGTATCATCGGACATTCTGAGCGTAGAAAATTCTTCCATGAAACCGGGAAACAACTGGCAGCCAAGGTGGAATCGGCAATCCGAAACGAAATACATCCGGTTTTTTGCTGCGGAGAATTATTGGATGAAAGGGAAAAGGGAATCCAGAATGAGATTGTTAAATCTCAATTGGAAGAATCATTGTTTTTCCTGGAATCTGATGATTTTAAAAAAGTTATCATCGCCTATGAACCTGTCTGGGCCATTGGAACCGGCGTAAATGCAACGCCGGAGCAGGCACAGGAGATGCATGCCTACATCCGGTCACTTATTCAGGAAAAGTATGGCGAAAAGATTGCCGGAAAAACCACAATATTATATGGTGGAAGTTGCAATGCTAAAAATGCTGCATCTCTTTTCGCCAATCCTGATGTCGACGGCGGACTGATTGGCGGCGCATCTCTCGATGCTACAGAATTCCTGGATATTATCAAACAACGTATTCAGAACTGATGCATACCCAGGAACTCGTAATTGAAACAACGGGTTGGACACCGGCAGATGCAGATTTGCTCGTCTCCATGTTGGATATTCTTGGGTTTGAAGGAATCCTGGAAGAAGAAAATTGTATTAAAGCATATATAGTAGCCGAAATATCAGAGCGGGAAAAAATAATAGCAGAACTGCGAACCGAACTTCATGGCAAGAAACTTGCTTATTCATGGAACAGCATAGAGGATAAAAACTGGAATTCGATCTGGGAAAGCAATTTTCAACCGGTTACGATTGCAGGACAATGTCATATTCGTGCTTCGTTCCATCCGGCCAACCATACTGTTCCATACGAAATTATTATAGATCCGAAGATGGCTTTTGGTACCGGACATCATGAGACTACATCCATGATGGTCAGGTTAATCCTGGAAAATGATTTTCCCGGTAAATCGGTTTTGGATATGGGTTGTGGTACAGGCGTACTTGCAATTCTGGCTAAAATGAAAGGGGCGGGGGAGGTCGTTGCTGTCGATAACGATGAATGGGCTGCTGAAAATGCCCGTTCCAATGTAAAACTGAATAATGCATCGGATATCAGGGTATACCTTGGCGGAGCTTCCTTATTGGAGAATATGAGTTTTGATATAATATTTGCGAATATTAACCGTAATATTTTACTGAACGACATGCCGGCATATGCAGGAGCATTACAAGAAAACGGAAAGATCTTACTTAGCGGATTTCATGTTGAAGACCTGCCTGTTTTGGAGGGTAAAGCAGGCACTCTGAACCTCAAAAGGAAACATGTTATCACAGAAAACCAATGGATGGCTGCACTATTTGAAAAAACCAGGTCTTAAGTAATGAGAGTTATTTGTATCACATTTTTTGTTATTGTTTTCTCATTTTATTCATTTTCCCAGGATGAAGACAGATTCCCAAGGGATAAGGATGGGTATTTCCTGAAGGTTACGGAATTGTTACAACAAACCAATAATTCCAGGTATAAACAGGAAGGAGCGGATATTACAGCAGCCTTTGACGAAACCTGGAACTATGGATTTTTCAATGAAGGCCTCAGGGAGAGAATTTTTGAAGTATCTGATATCATGAGGATGAGAAGGATACCGGTTTTTCCTCACTTCGCCGATTTTATATCCTGTTTGAACGGTTTCCGAAAAAACAGAATGGATCGCCAGAGCATGGCTCTGTGGTTTGATCATCTGATCCGGCTTTCTTCTGAGCAGAAGTTTAAACCCATGACGGATTTTGTTGAGTATACAAGAGACCTTCAATACCAGAACATCCTGGATAAAGCCAGGAACAGGTCATGGTACTTCAGACATGGCAATTATAAGTTTGAATATGATTCTGTATTTATCATCCTGTTTTCGTCTTTGGATCTTCATTGTGCGACCGGAAACGACAGTACGGAGATAAGAGGTACAAAAGGACGCTATTATCTCAATCAGGAATTTTGGGAAGGACAGGGAGGTAAGGTGTTTTGGAACCGGGTAGGATTGGATGAAAGGAGGGTTTATGCAGAACTGGAGGCATATACGATCAATACCCAGCAGATTCATTTTATGGCTGACTCGGTGACTTTTTATAATAAGGAGTATTTTGACCATCCCATCTCCGGAAAACTGGAAGAAAAGATATCTTCCAGTCCGGCTTCTGAAAATTCGAGTTATCCAAGATTTGAATCCTATATCAAGGACTACTATTTTGATAATTTGTTAAAAGACATTGATTATCATGGGGGTGTTTCCATGCATGGTGCCAATTTGTTATGCACAGGCACCGATGATAACTACGCAATACTGGATTTTCAAAGTC
>JAHJRE010000180.1 GCA_018831055.1 Bacteroidota bacterium | reverse complement strand
GTATTACCCAAAGCCTGCTGGTAATTCTGAACGTAAACGGCGGGCGTTACGCCGGTGATCTGTTTGAACATCTGGAAAAAGTTGGACCGGGAACGGTAACCCACCTCCCGGGCTATGCCATCAATACTGTAATTGTCGAATTTCCCGGATACAAGCTGCGCCCGTGCTTCATCGATCCGGTATTTATTGATCAGCGTTTTGAAATTCACATGGTAATGAGTATTGATGATCGAAGATAAATAACTCGTATTTGTGCCAACCCTGTCGGCAAGTTTTATCAGGGATATCTCAGGATCCTGGTAAATTCGCTGATTATCAAGCAAGTCTTTCACCTGATCCAGGATACGGTCCTCATTACGTACAGGTTCATGGACTTTTTGCTCTTTTTCCAGGATTCTGAGTCGACCGCTTAACTTATCCAGCTCAATGTTTTTCCTGACCAGACTAAAATAGGATGATTTCAGCCTGGCATATTGTATACGTATGCCCCAGATGAAACCGATACTCAGCAGCAACACCAGCAGAACAGTAATAATGATTACCACATAACGGCGGTTTTTTTCTCTTTCCAGGCTGTTCCAGATTTTTAGCTCATTGATTTTCGCCTTTTGAAGATCATAATCAAATTCCGCCCTCATTTTGGAAAGTTCATCCTGGTTATTCATGTTTATAACCATTCGATAATGATGATAAGCGGTGTCAAGATAAAAGGCTGCCGCCTCATAATCGCCCATTTTCAGGCATACATCAGAGATTATATTATATAAACCCGGTGACGATACCTTCCTTCCGGTTGATTTTGCAAGCATAATAGCCTGTTCCAGGTAGTAACGGGCAGAATCAAGCTTTCCCGACCTGCTGAAAACGTTCGCCAGAGAGGAACTGGAAAGGAACAGCCAGTTGTCGGCATTGATTTTCCGGGATAAACCCAATGCCCTTCGGGCAAAGTATTCTGCTTTTTCCAGGCTGTCGAGCATCAGATAAGCATGGGATATTTCCCTGGAAGCATAAATATCCCGGTGTGGAAACACCTGCCTGTCAATCTTCCAACCTATCAGCAAATACTTCAGCCCTTTTCTATACTCCCCTGCCGACAAATAGCCCTTGCCCAGATTCACCAAATTATTTGCTATCCGGGCAGAATCATCCGTCTTTTTTGAAAGTGCTACTGCCATGCGAAGGTATTCCAGGAAACTGCTATCCGGGTTCATCTGCTTGGAAACACCCGCTAATATTACCAACTGGTACGATGCATGCGAATAATTCCGTATCGCAGAAAACAGGCTAAACGATTCCTTGCAGCATTCCATCGACTTTTCAAACTCAAGCAGGCTTTGATAATTCTCTGCCAGGAAACCCAGAGTGGAAGCACGTCGGAAAGTATCTGCATAATATTCCGGTGTACTTAAGATCTTCAGGTTGTATTCGTTCGATAAACTGAAATACCCCTTTCTCTTACAGGATTCTGCGGCCAGCGCATTGATCATGGCATATTCCCATGGCGACAGAGATTTATCCACAAGTTCAATGGCCCTGTTCAGGTTCGAAATAGCGGAGTCATTCTCATCAAGCAGGAAGTATAAGAATCCGGTCTCAAAAAATGCTGATAACCTGAGTTTCCTCAAACCAGCCTTATACGACGAATCAACTAACTTCTTCAAATCTTCTATTACAGCCCGGGTTGAATCCGTATTAAGGTTTTCGAGGTATTCCCTCCGGGGAATAAACTTATCGCGCTCAAACCTGTATACCTTTAACATTTGATCATAACGATATGTTAAAAGATCGTGTACCTTTTCCTGCCCGCTTACTTCTTTACACAGGATCATTACAATTATCATCAGGAAAGATGTAAGGATACTCTTCATATGAGCCTGTTCACCGATTTCCTGCAATATAGCCAATTTGCCCCGGATAACCATACAGAAAAGAATCAACATTTAGTCCTGTTTTATAAACCCGGACTCACGAAACCCTCAATTGGCCTGGGAATGTAATATATTTGACACGAATCCATTTAAACCCCAATACAATGAAAAAAACACTTTTATGGAAAACCTGCTTACTTGCCATCCTTTCTTTTGCGATTGCAAGTACCGGCTGTAAAAAAGATCATGACAGCGAAGAAGTCGCAGAGGAAGAGAACTTCGATCCCATCATCCCCCCCACCACCAAAGTCGTTACTGAGGATGATTGTGACCGGTACCTGGAGTCGATCGATACAAGCAATGTCACCATTACCTTTAAAAAGGAAATCCTGGATCACTATTCCTTTGAAGTCGGAGATGTGATCACACTCCCGGTTGATGGGGGATACATAAGGGAGATTACCGGGATCGATGAACAGAAAAATGGCATCTGGATTATCATTTACACGAAATTTTCCAGTCTTATCAAAGCCATTAATCAAGGAAGAGCAGACTATAATTTCCCCTTGGATTTTACAGGAGCAAAAACCATTTACCATGATAAGGGAATTGAGTGTACTGATTTAAAAGAGAACGGAATGGAAGCCATGTACCATATCGACAAAGTTCTTTATCAGAATGGCAATAATGTAGTCAGGGTTACGGGAGACTTCACCCTTGGAGCTACAATTTACGGTACCGTTCAGATAAAAAACTTCAGTCTGCATAAATTCAGCTACAACAATGATATCGGTGAACAAATCGACCTGCAGGGTTCCTGCACCTTCGATATCCTGACGTGGGAGGATGAAGTCAAACTCCTAAGCCATGAATTTCCAAGCATACCCATGGTCATTGGAGGTGTACCCTTCATTTTAACCCCGGTTATGGATGTCTTCGCAGGCGCTTCAGTTGAATTGCAATCACAAATTACAACTTCCATACACCAGGAATTCACCCTGAAAACCGGAGCTACGTATTATCTCAATAACTGGACTCCCCATGCAGACGTCGTTAAAACAATCAATGGGCAGGAACCAACCTGTTCTTCTTCAGCAGATTTCCAGGTATGGGTCAGGCCCCAGATCCGGATGATGATCGACAGGATCTTATCGCCCAAGATCAGTGAAAAGTTTTACGGACAACTAACTGTCAATACCTTGGCAGACCCATGGTGGGTGCTTTGCTCCGGACTGGATGTCAACCTCGGTATACAAATGGAATTCTTTGATGAAGCCGATTGGGGATTGGATGTTATAAAACTGAAAGATACATTGTATAAAGCCGATGGCCCCTTCGGCAACAGCACACTGGTTGATTCCATCAAAGATGCTAACCATTTTTCCAGCAGCTTCAAGGTTTGGTACGAAGAGCAGGATCGTGAATTGCTTCACTGGATGGCCCCACCCAATGAGTTTTTTTATTACCGGGATTATTACACCTTCGGAAACTGCTTAGGTGTTTACGATGAAAGCATCCAATGGAACGGAAACCAGTTTACCATGCTGATCTGGTTCCATGAAGCAAAATACGATACAAATTACTATTCAATAAGCGGGACTGTCAGCACCAATGGCAAAGTGCTTAAGGATATCATCTACAGCCGTAGCTGGATCTTTAATGACAGCAGTGCACCCTTTGCCACACATAAACACTACGAATCTATATTCAAACTCGACAGCATCCCACTCGAAAAGATATCCGGAAACTCCATACGCTTTAAAACCGAAAATGAAGAACACTTTCAAAATATATTTTACAATTATTACATACAGACCCGGAAAGATGGGGCTCTGCACGAGGAACGCTGGATCACCAACGTAAGCGATTATCCTGTTCCGGACAAAGACAGTTATATATCCATCTGGTTCATGAAAAACTGACAAAACCTTTTATATAACCTTTAAAATCAATAAAAATGGAAAAAAAAGAAACCATCAAGGCAGTAACCTTCATTCTTTCAGGAACTTTACTGCAAATGTTTAACGGTATCGGCGGTAACTGGGCATCCGGCCTGGCTGCCATATTCGGAATCATCCTGTTCTTTATAGGACTTTCAAAGCTTAAGGAAGGCCTGGACCAAAAAGGAAAATCGGCTGTAAAATTATTGATCATTGCCGCTATCCTTGGTCTTGTAGGCTTCATTTTCGACATCATCCCACTGATGGGATTAATAGCCTCCATTGTCCTTATTATCGCATTTGTCGTGGAAATGATAGGGTTCATCACCCTGCGGTCATCGGTCAGCATCGGCAAAGCAGGTAAAGGAGGCGCAATGATGCTAATCGTCGCAATGATCCTGGCAGTCCTGGAAAATATCTTCGGATTGATTCCTGCCTTGGGAGGAATCATTGGGTCAATCCTGTCTATCATTGCACTAATCCTTGTTTTCTTCGGCTGGCTTAAAATCCAGGATGGGATTATTGTTGAGGATATGCTATAAAAGAAATAGACTTTTCCTGATATAATAATTCGATTATCATAGCAGTTTAGTTTATAAAAAACCCTGAAACCTATTGAGGTTTCAGGGTTTTTTGTTCTGCTATCCCAAATTATTTCTGGTAATCGTATGCATAATTATTATTTCCCATCTGTACAATGTTGGAATAGTTACTGTTTGAATACTCATAGATGAAGGCCTGGTTGCCTTGTCCGTCCTGGTCAATCCCTGCACAATTCAGTTTAACAGGCAAGTTGGCTGTTCCCTGGACTATTAAAGCAATATTATGATAATAACCAGGATCATAATCGGTATCTTCAACCTGTTTGGTCATGGCATAATTATTATTACCATAAATGTAGATATCCGATTTATTCCAATTGCCTTCCTGCTGCTGGGCACTGTTGTTTTTATCACCTCTGAGGTACATGAACGTCCAGTTATAATCTCCTAACTGATATTGGGCTGTGTGGTTATAAGATCCGTCCAGGTCAATCTTGGCATAATTAAAATAACCATTCTGGTATTGCATATAATATGCATCAAATGATGGTTCAACATTGGTATTTGGGGCAGGATTGTATTGGACTTCATTGTCATTGTAGTCGCCAACCTGCTTTACAACAGCCGTATTATCTCCACCCAGTATATACTGCGCAGAATAGTTGTTATTTCCATATTGATCGCTGGTCATGGTATTATTACCGTCTGCATAACCCCAGGCAGTCCCCTGAATATCCTGATCGGAGTAATTATTGTTTCCGAACTGATAAATCCAGAATTTTGATTTTCCTACTGGTGGTGTTAAAGTGGTTTGATAACCTTTGTTGTTGTTTCCCAGTTGTTTTATGTCTGCATACGTCTGTGTTGTCCACAAATACTGGATGCCTTCATTGTTGATACCATCCTGATATATCGTGGCCCAAGAAGTATTACCCAATTGCTTTGTTTTGCCATTATTACTATAGCCATTTTGATAAATTGAAGCAGTAGCATAATCACAAACGTTTTGATCAATTTCCGCAATATTACCAACCGATCCATTTGGTGAAATCTGAGTTACTGTAGCCAGGCTCCAGTTTGTATTTCCACCATATGTCCCCTTGTATTGGTAAATTTTCGAAGTGTTTTTCGAACCGGTTTGATTGACTGTTGCCCTTGTTGCGACATCAAGATAGTAATCCCAAACCGTTCTGAACTGATCAATCTCAGAAGTGTTATTTGCACCTGTTTGATTCACAACTGCTTCATGAAGTTTGTTGGTTTGATAAACATCCGAAGTATTTTTTAAACCAAGCTGGGTTACTGTGGCTTTCTGTAAATCACCCTCCTGTTTGATCACATTGTAATTGCTCTGTGAATAAACACAAAGGGTTGCCAGTAAAATAATAAATACAAATAATGTTCTCATGATTTTAAAATTAAATGTTAATAAAATATTAATTATGAAACTTCGTAAATAAATTCCCATGGGTCAATTTATTTACAGAGAGAAAAGTGAAATGAGTAGATAATAGAAGTATAAATAGTCAAAGACTAATCCAGGCCTAGGATTGTAATAAGGAGCTAATAATAATTAACAATTTTAATAATTTTAGATATGTTTTCCAATGGGTAATTTTACCCATATATCGAAAAAAATGTAAACAAATAATGGTGTGGAAATTACGTATTTTCTATAGCCAAGGTGAGGAAATTACGTATTAAAAAACTAACGTTTAACACTCTAATATTCAACGTAAAAGCACGTATTTCTGACTAATATACTTGAAAACATGAAATAGGATCACAAATAACCTAATATTTATATGTATATGATTTGTATTTATATATTCAATTGATTTTCGAGAAATTTTGGAATTACTTATTAGCATTATTTTTAAAAAAAAACTGAACCATTGAAAGCATAGAAAATACCCCCTTCTCTGTTTGACTTGTTGAAACCAGAGATCTAATCATATTAAGTTCCTTATGGTACTAGTCTGTGATAAGCCTAAAAACATAAAGGACGAAAAATAGAAACATAAGTCCTGTATTGACGCAATGAAAAATTTATTATCTTTCACATTAAAACTAACTGAAAATCTCCCCATAACCCATTATTTTTGTACGCTAAACCATCAGCATGAAAGAAAAACAAATCCAAATCATGAAAGAATGCTGGGAGGAGCTGTATGGCTCACAGGAAAACGCCCTCCTGCAATCATTCATGGAAGACCTGGAAAAAACAGCTTCTGAAACAGGGCCTCCACAGCAAAGCGAATGGTATAAAGACGCTATCGTCTATTCCCTTTATGTAGACCTTTTTAATCATGATCTTGCCGGATTAAAAGAAAAACTGGACTATCTCGGCAACCTGGGGGTAAACTGTCTCTGGCTCCTTCCCGTGCTGGATTCTCCTATGCGCGACGCCGGCTTCGATATCAGTAACTATCGTAAGATCCGTGATGATTTACTGGGTTCTGAAGGCCCCTATTCTGTTGAAGACTCCTCCAGGATCTTCGGATCTTTCCTGGAAGAAGCCCATAAGAAAGATATAAAGGTGATCTTCGATATAGCCATTAACCACATCTCTGACCAGCACTCCTGGTTCAGGGAAGCCAGGAAATCGGAAGATAACCCATACCGCGATTATTTTATCTGGAGCAAAGACACCAACAGATACAAAGAAGCCCGGCTGCTCTTCAAAGGCATGTGCCCCAGCAACTGGGAAAAGGATGGCGACAGCGACTGGTATTATTTTCACCGTTTCTTCGAATTTCAGCCCGACCTCAACTACCGGAATCCCAGGGTACTGCTGGAGATGTCGTCCAACTTCCTTTTCTGGCTGAAACTGGGCGTTGATGGTTTCCGTGCAGATGCCATCCCCTATTTATGGAAAGAAAAAGGCACCGACTGTGAAAACCTGCCCCAGACCCATACCATCGTGCGTTTCTTCCGGGCAGCGATCGAGTACGCCAGACCCAACACCCTGCTGCTCGCCGAAGCCTGCCAGAAACCCAAAGACATTGTCCGCTACCTCGAAACAGAGGAAGAATGCAATGCAGGATATCACTTCCCGCTGATGCCTCAGATGTTCAAGGCCATCGCCCAGCAAAGCCGTGAACCAGTCATTAAAACACTGGATATATCAACTACTCCCGAAATTCCACCTTCTTCCCAATGGTTTACCTTCCTGCGTTGCCACGATGAACTCAGCCTGGAACTGGTATACATCAGCGAGGAAGACCGGAAATACATCCATGAACACTATTGCCACAAACCCGAATGGGATTTCCGCGTAGGGGAAGGGATCTCTGCCAGACTCTCCGAACTTATGCAGATGGATGTCAGGAAGATCAGCGCAGCATACTCCCTCATGCTTTCCCTGCCCGGAACCCCCGTGATCTATTACGGCGATGAATATGGCAAAGCCAACGATATGGATTACTACCGCGAAATGATCAAAATGACAGGCAAAGACGATACCCGCTTCCTGGTAAGGGGACGTATGGACTGGGAAGAGATCAACAAGGAACTGAATGACCCTGAAAGCTTTAGTTATAAAGTGTACCAAAGGGTAAGCAAAATGATACGCACCAGGAAGGAACATGCCGCCTTCGGCAGGGGTAAGCTGGAATGGAAAGTGGTTCAGCAAATCGGAAAATCTAATGACGATGAGATTGTAGCTTTCCTGAGAACCCATAAATGCGAGCGGGTCCTGATCATACAAAACCTCTCAGAACAAACCATCCCGGTTATTTATCCCGAAAAAGTACTGGCCGACTTTGAGCTGGACCTCCTGGGACAAAAAGTGGTAAGGGATGTGGCAGATAATACCATCGTTCTCGAGCCATATGCTTATTATTGGTTTTTAACCTAATCTGTGCAAATCTGTGTAATCTGTGGTAAAAGACTCACCACAGATTACACAGATTTACACAGATTTATTTATAAAATGATATGAATTCAAAGTACCCTTTCAAAGCCGTTATTTTCGATCTTGATGGTGTCATCACCAAAACCGCCCTGGTGCACAGCGCCGCCTGGAAAAAGATGTTCGATGAATATCTCAGAAAAAGGGAACAGGAACACAATGAACCTTTTAAAGAGTTCACACATGCCGGTGATTACCTCCCGCATGTAGACGGCAAACCGCGTTATAAAGGTGTCCAGGATTTCCTGGGATCACGCGGCATCAGTATCCCTTACGGGGACCCCGGTGACCCGGCAGATGCCGAGACCATTTGCGGCCTCGGCAACCGGAAAAACCAGGCATTCAATGAAGTGCTCGACGAACAAGGCGTAGAAACCTATGATTCGACCGTCGCCCTCATGAAAAAACTCCAAGAGAAAGGGATCAGGATCGGGGTGGCCAGCTCAAGCAAGAACTGTGAAAGAGTACTCCAGGTTGCCGGTTTACTCGATATGATCGAAACCCGTGTTGATGGCGTTGTATCGGCAGAGCTGGGATTGAAAGGCAAGCCCGAACCCGACATTTTTACGACCGCTGCCGATAATCTCGGTGTTCCATATGACCTTGCGGTGGTGGTAGAAGATGCCGTATCCGGTGTTGAAGCCGGCAGGAAAGGGAATTTCGGACTTGTGCTGGGTATTGCACGGGAAGAAAATGAAAAAGAACTTTACCGTGCCGGAGCCGACATCGTGGTAGATGATATTGCCGGCATCGGGTTCAAAGGCCTGGTGGAATGGTTTAAACAAGGATTGGAAGCCGATTCCTGGTCGGTGACATACCGCGACTACGGACCCTCGAAGGAAAAATCAAGAGAATCCCTGCTCGCTGTGGGTAACGGCTATTTTGGCACCCGAGGAGCCATGGAAGAAATTGGCGCCGGTGATCATAACTATCCGGGAACCTATATGTCGGGCGTGTATAACCGACTGATCTCCAAAGTAGGCGATCGCGATATCGAAAATGAAGACCTGGTGAATTGCCCCAACTGGCTGCCGGTGAAATTCAGGATCAACGGGGAAGAATGGCTGGATGCCAACAACTGCGAGGTAGTGGATATTTACCGCAACCTGGACTTCAGAACGGGCCTTCTTTACAAGCATATGATCCTGAAAGACAGCAAAGGCAGGCTGACCCGTGTTGATTCCAGGCGAGTTGCCAGCATGGACGATCCGCATGCAGCCGCCATCCGTTACAGCATTACCCCGCTGAACTATGCCGGTAGCATTACCCTGCAGAGCGGCATCGACGGAGACCTGATCAATGCCGGTGTGGAGCGTTACAAACAGCTCAGCCAGAACCACCTTTCAATAGGAAATGAAGGGGAAAGCGGAGAAAAGATCAATGTCACGTTACGAACGGTGCAATCCGGCATTACCCTTTGCACAGCAGTGAAAAATAAGGTATTCCTCAACGGAGATTTGACTGAACCCAATGAAACAGTATTGTTATCCACCAGCCGGGCATTCCGGGAGTATGAGGTGGATGTTCCCCAGGATGGGAGACTTGAGCTTGAGAAACTCGTCAGCATATTCCGCTCGGGCAAGGATGGAGTGGACGATCCGGAGCATGCCGCACTGAAGCATCTCAACCGCCTGCACTCATTTGATGAAATCTATGAAGAAAGCGCCCTGGCTTGGAATAAAATATGGCAGCAAGCCGATATACAGGTAACAGGTGACAGGCTGGCGCAAAAGCTGCTTCGGATGCATATTTACCATCTCATGGTAACGACCTCGCTACATAATAAAAACATTGACGCAGGCATCCCGGCTCGCGGACTGCATGGGGAAGCATACCGCGGGCATATCTTCTGGGATGAGTTGTACATTCTGCCTTTCTATTACATGCACTTCCCGAAAGTGGCCAGGTCCATCCTGGAATACCGTTACCGCAGACTGGATACAGCCCGGGAATATGCCAAAGAATATGGTTACCAGGGTGCCATGTTCCCCTGGCAAAGCGGGAGCGATGGCCGGGAAGAAACGCAGATCATCCATCTTAACCCGCTCACCGGCGAATGGGGACCGGATTTCAGCTCCCTCCAACGCCACGTGTCTCTGGCCATTGCCTACAACACCTGGATGTACTATCATTACACGGATGATAAATCCTTCATGAAAAAGGAAGGAGCCGAACTGTTTTTTGAGATCTGCCGTTTCTGGGCATCCAAAACGGTGAAAAATCCCAAAACAGGAAGGTATTCCATCGAAGAAGTCATGGGCCCCGATGAATTCCATGAAAAATACAAGGATTCGGAAAAAGGCGGAATCAAGGACAATGCCTACACCAACCTGATGGTGGTTTGGTGTATGGAAAAAGCGCTGGATTACTGGGCATCACTGGACGAAAAAGCAAGGAAAAAGCTGAGCAAATCCATCGGGCTGGATCATAAGGAACTGGTATCCTGGAAAGATATCACGGAAAAGCTGGCCCTGTGTGTTTCAAAAGAAGGGATCATCGCACAGTTCGACGGGTATTTTGAGCTCGAAGAGCTGGACTGGGAATATTACAGGAAGAAATACGGAAACATATACAGGATGGACCGCATCCTGAAAGCTGAAGGAAAATCGGCCGACGATTATAAGCTGGCCAAGCAGGCAGATACGCTGATGACCTTTTACAACCTCGACAAGGATGATGTTGACCGCATCCTGGAAGACCTGAAATACGAATTGCCGGAGGATTACCTCCAACAAAACCTGCATTATTACCTTCAGCGTACATCCCATGGCTCCACGCTGAGCCGGGTGGTGCATGCTTACCTGGCAAGCCTGGTGGGCGACAAAGCACTTTCCTGGGAACTATACGATGATGCCCTGCAAAGCGATTATGTTGACATTCAAGGAGGAACCACCGGGGAAGGCATTCATGCAGGGGTGATGGCAGGAACGGTGTTAATCGCCCTCAACACCTTTGCCGGTCTGAACCTGAAACATGAGGTGCCTGTGTTCAGCCCCGATTTACCCGATCACTGGAGAAGTATAGCATTCAATTTCCATTTCAGGGATAATTACTACGAATGCAGGATTTTCAAAGATCACCTTGAAATCAGGGTATCGAATCCGGGAAAAATAATTGTGAAAGACAAAGTAATCAAACTCAGTTCAAATAAATTCAAAAAGATTAATTTTAATAAATAACCAGACAGGCGCCCGGAACACAGAAAAATTCATTAATCTGTGTAAATCCGTGTAATCTGTGGTAAAAAGAAATCATATGTTAGGAGACGTATTACTCATCACCGAAAAGCACGAACGTGCCGCTGACACCATCCTGGAGTATATTCCAAAGGAAAAGAACAGCAAATTCATCATCGCCATCTCCGGCGAATCAGGATCGGGCAAGACCGAGCTGGCCCATGTCATAGCTAAAAGATTAAAAAAGCTGGGCATCGTAGCCAAGCCGATGCATATCGATAATTATTACAAGGTGCTTCCCCTCGAACGAACCGAATGGCGGAAAAAGCACGGAGTGAGCGAGGCGGTCGGGCTTAATGAATACGACTGGGATACGATTTACCGGAACATCGACGACTTTAAAAACGACCGGATATCTCATATGCCCTGCGTAGACCTGGTCACCGAGCAGGTAGATGAGCTCATCACCAATTTCAAGGGCATCGACATGCTCATCATCGACGGGCTGTATGCCATAAAAACCGAAAACGCAAACCTGCGCGTCTTCATCACCCTCACCTACCACGAAACCAAGAAAGCCCAGGTTGTCCGCGGTAAAGAACCGCAAAACGAGTTTCGCATGCAGGTGCTGGAAAAAGAGCACCAGGTGGTGCAGTCGCTGAAGCCGATGGCGGATTTGCTGGTGGAGAATGAATATAATGTTAAAGAAAGGGAATGATTTACAATTCTGTATTCTGTATTCTGTATTTTCAATGGGATTTCCAATGAACAATATTCAATTGTCAATGCATTGTACATATTCAATTTTAAATTGAATATCCTATTGTAAATTGAACATACAGAATTCAGAATCGCACATTCATCGCCCTTCATCCACATCATCCACAAACAGCACCAATACTGCTGCAATGATCATGGAAATACCGCCCAGCACCAGCGCAAAAATTGCCTGGTTATGAAAAAGTTCCCTCACACAAAAACCCAGGATGGCGGCGGCGGTGATCTGTGGGATCACGATAAAGAAGTTAAAGATCCCCATGTACGTACCCATTTTATGTGCCGGCAAAGAGCCGGTGAGAATCGCGTAAGGCATAGCCAGGATAGACGCCCAGGCCAGTCCTATGCCCAGCTCAGGAATAATGAGCATGGTGGGGTTGGCAATAAAATAAAACGAGGCCAGGCTCACGCCTCCGATCACCAGGCTGATGGCATGCACCCGCTTGCGGCTGGTGATCCCGGCCATCCACATGAGGAGGAAGGCCATGATCGCGGCAAAACCATTGTACACGGCCATCAACACCCCTACCCAGTCGGCACCGGTATTGTATTCCTTCTGAATATGCTCCAGGCGCTCCAGCGTGCCCGGCTCCAATCCCAGCTTTTCCATCTTTTCCTTTTCCGCAAAGAACTTCACAACACGCATCGTGATCATCACCTGTTCTTGCTTTTTAAATTTCTTCTTCATCAGACCCAGGTCTTCCTGAATCCCTGTAAGGTTATCCCAGGATGCAGCTTCAGGAAGGGAGGAGGCATGGGCAGCAGCGGCTTCAAGACGATCGAATGTCGTACGGTCGATCTTCATGTCGTACTTGGTTCCTGTCACCCCGGCAGTGGTGTATATCCACATGGAAAACAATGCAAACCAGGAGAAAAACTGAACGATGGCAAGCTGCTTCATGGTCTTCGGCATCTTGTACAGATCGTTGATTATGACCACAAGGCCGTTTGTTGTCTTTCCCCCTGAAGTAAGCAATCCCGACAAGATCTGGAGTATCCCGAAAATGGCTCCGCCCCCGAAGAACACTCCCAACCCGTAATCCATGTAAATAAAAAAGTAAAACACCAGGAAGAGTCCGGCATTGATTAAAAACCACAGCAAGCCCCGGTTAATTTGTTTCGATGATTTCGTTGGAGACTCATCATACTGAGGAATATTTTTCAGTCCCTCTTCCGCTTTGGAGAATGCTTCCATCTCTTCCGGGGAATATTCTTTTGTGCGCACGACCGTCCACAATACTGCCAGGAAAAAGATGATGCCACCTATATAAAAAGAGAACTTCACGGAAGGAGGGATCGCCCCTTCCTGGGCAACATTGGAGATGCCAAACCAGTTGGTCATCATCCAGGGCAGTGCCGAGGCGATGATGGCTCCGGTCCCGATGAAGAAGCTTTGCATGGAAAAGCCCATGGTCCGCTGTCTCGAGGGAAGCATATCCCCTACAAAGGCCCGGAATGGCTCCATACTGATGTTAATGGAGGCATCCATGATCCAGAGCATCCCGGCAGCCACCCATAAAACCGGGGAATTGGGCATGATAAACAGAGCTATAGAAGCCAGGATCGCACCTATGAGAAAATACGGCCGCCTGCGGCCAAGCCTGCACCATGTCTTGTCACTCATGTGACCGATGATGGGCTGAATGATCAACCCTGTCACAGGGGCTGCGATCCAGAGTATGGGGATGTCTTCTATCCTTGCACCTAAAGTCTCAAATATCCTGCTGACATTGGCATTCTGAAGGGCAAAACCAAACTGTATCCCCAGAAATCCAAAACTCATGTTCCAGATCTGCCAGAAACTGAGTTGGGGCTTCATCTTTGTGTTCATGTTGGATGTAATTAGATTATCTCCTGGATTTTGGATTAAAAAGTAAATTTAAGGAATTTAGGGAAACAGGATGCAATTGAATGGGAATTCCAACATTATAATCAATAAAAGCAGGGCTTCCATATTTGTTTCGCCCCTATGGGGCTTAATTTTTGGTTTTGCCCTGCTTTTCTATAAATATTCCGCCCCTAACGGGGCTGGAGCGACATATCTGTGTTAATCTGTGTAATCTGTGGTAAAAAAACACATATTTACACAGATTAGTTTTTGATGATCCTTACAGTCTCTGTATGATCAGAGGAAGATATCTGCAGGAAATACAACCCATTTTCAAGATCCTGAAGATCGGTGTTGAGATAATTCAAGCCTTTGGAAAAAGTCCTTTCCGACTCACTGAAAACCCTTCTTCCTGTGATGTCATAAATGCTGAATGAATAATTCCCTGTTTCAGGTATGTTCAGGATCATATTGATCTCCCCGCTTGTCGGGTTGGGGAACAGGGAATTGATCAGATCATATTCCGTGATATCCTGTGTAAAAATACCGGTATTGATCTGAGGTGTCTCCAGCCTGATATCGGTATATATCCTGTATTCTCCGGGTTGGAGGGTAAGCTGGGCATTCACATTGATAACTTCAACGGAGTCGCCGCGAAAATAATCATACCACCATCCTGTATGCTGGAAATCCGGATCAATAGAGCCTGTTATCACATCAAAGTTACCGACGATGCAAACGTTCATTTCCGTTCCGTTAAGGTGCATCTTTTTCAATGCTCCACTAACGCTCAAATCAAAATCCGTTGTACGGAACACGTCATGCTCCTTACGTAGCTTGAGCAGTGACGAAACCACATCGTGCAGGTATTTCCTGTAATAATTCTGATAATAATCCCAGCGAACGGGCTTCTCTCCCAGCCTGCCATTGTAATCAATGGAATAATCGTAACCGAGCTCCCCAAACTGCCATATCATCTTGGGACCGGGAACCGTGTAGAAGAAACTGGATACGAGCCCCATGCGTTCGAGGGCACGGACGGTATCCTGTATATCATAAAAACCCGAAGAATTACCATAGGAAACATTCTTGAACATCAGCCTTTCTTCATCATGGCTTTCCATGTATCCGATAAGGTGAGGATTGCTCCATCCACGGTTTTTATAAGAAATTCCGGAAAAATTCGACTTTCCTGATTCATTGTAACCCATGGCGGCTTCCCCGTAATTGTAATTCATATTGCCCCACATCAGCATACCATAATCAGCCAGTTCTTCTTCTTCAGAGTTAACTGCCAGATGTTCCAGGATGACAATAGCATGGGGGTTTCTTTCCCAAATCTCATCCGCCATACGTTTCAGCAGGGCAATACGGTCGGCATCGTAGTTTGACCCCCAGGGATCGTTGCTTCCCTTAATGTTGTTGCCAAATCCCTTGGTAAAATCGAAACGGAAGCCATCAACCTTGTAAACCTGCATCCAGTAACTGTTGATGCTGTCGATAAGCGCCTGGGTGTATAGACTTTCATGGTTGAAGTCGTTACCCCACTGGGCATCGGGGTTGGTGAAATTGTGCTCACGGTTATACCAGGGATTTTGGTCGGTGGGCTTGTCACCATCAAAATAAAGCTGAACGAATGGCGACTGGTCGTAAGAATGGTTCAGCACCATGTCGATTAACACGGCCATTCCGCGTTGATGGCAGGCATCGATAAATGCTTTCAGCTCATCTTTAGGTCCGTAATACTTGTCGGGTGCAAAGTAGAACGACGGGTTATATCCCCAGCTACTGTTCCCTTCAAACTCGTTGACAGGCATGAGTTCTATGGCATTGACCCCGAGGCTG
>JAHJRE010000179.1 GCA_018831055.1 Bacteroidota bacterium | reverse complement strand
CCCCGGCAGAAGCGGCGTTGTTGTCGATAAAAACCCAAACGGGGATCCTGGAATTCAAAATTTTGGTGCGTATGGAATCTGCCGCATCAACCATACCACCATAGGTGTTCATGTGAATCAGGATGATGTCGGCCTCATCTTCATGTGCCTGTTCCATAGCAATTTTGGTCGTTCTCCAGACCGGAGGGGCTATGTTTTCTTTAATATCGAATTTATATATCCTGACCCTGCTCTTATCACCGGTAATGGCCGTATCGGAAGGGTTCGCTGAAATTCCCGCCATGGTAATGATCCAGGCAAAGAAAAATATTAAGTATATTTTCATGGGATTAACGTTAATTATGTCTGTCGCGGTAAAGCTTCTTCCATGCATTCCTCTGCCAGTAATTTCTTTTCCATTCCTTTCCCCAGTTGATGTTGGTCCATAGCCTTTCGTGCAGGTAATAAAACAGGAGCTTGGCGAACATCTCGATAATGGTGATGAAAGAGGCTGTTTCCAGGACTTCGTTGAATGTCTTTTCCGAATACCGGCGAAAAATTACGAATACGATCAAAAACGTAGTTCCACTCGCGATGAGCCTCCAACTAATAGTCTTTGCAATACTCCTCAGTGGGTTTTCCTTGGTTTTGTCAATCCGAGCTTTGTTGCCCATAAGGTTAATGGTTTGGGAAAAGAGAATACAATATTAGCGGATTTTGGCTATTTAACCAAAAAATTCGTTCATGGTAGCGATCATTTTCTCATAAATAAAAGGGTTTGCTGCAACTATTTCTTTTCCAAACAAGTAGTTGTTTTTACCATTGAAAGTGCCCACCAGTCCGCCTGCCTGTTTGACCAGGAAGGCACCGGCTGCCACATCCCAGGGATGGAGTCCGTATTCGAAGAACCCGTCGAAACGGCCGCAGGCGACATAGGCAAGGTCGGTTGCTGCCGATCCCATCCTGCGTATTCCTCTTGTATTTTGCATGTATTCCTGCAGCACTCTCAGATAACTTTCCATCCTGCTATAATCGTAGTAAGGGAAACCGGTAGCCATCAGGGAGGCTTCCAGTGACGGGGTTGAGGACACCCTGATGGGTGTTCCGTTCAGATATGCATGACCTCCTTCCTGAGCATAAAAACATTCACTGTTGTTGATCTCATAGACAACGCCCAGCAAGGGTTCCAGATCCCTGACCAATGCGATGCTGATGGCGTATACAGGCAACCTGTGGATGAAGTTGGTAGTACCGTCAAGAGGATCAATGATCCATGTGAACTCACCGGGGTTTTGATCCACCGTACCTTCTTCAGTGATGAATACCGATCCTGGAAGCATCCTTGATAAAGCATACACCAGCCTTTTCTCCGATTCTTTGTCGACGTAGGTGACAAAGCTGTTGTGGTCTTTGGTTTCCACATCTTTCCGCGAAAATTTATAGATCTCCTCACGGATGAAGGTCCCCGTCTCACGGGCAAGCTGGCATACTTCGTGTAATAATTTATCTTGGTTCATGCCGGTTACAGTTAAATAAGTAATTTCCTACCTGGTCGGTTTCTGTCAAACCGACAGTTACGAGCTTGTTTACGAGGGTGTTGTCGTAGAGGGTCTTTACCCGGATATAATTCTCCGAGAAACCGTACATATATCCATCGTGATGATCGGCTTCAAACAGCACAGTCACTGTCCTGCCTCTATTTTGTTCGTAAAACCTAATTTTTTTTATTTCCGATAGCTCATGCAGCACTTCGCTCCTCTGTTTTTTAACAGCCGGTGATAGTTTAGCCTGCATTTGTACGGCTTTTGTGTCGGGTCTTTCCGAATATGTGAAAACATGGAGGTACGATAAATCCATGTCAGCAAGGTATTTCTTCCCTTCCAGGAAGTCGTTTTCCGTTTCCCCTGGAAACCCGGTAATTACATCCACGGCAATGCATGCAAAGGGCATATGCTTGCGGATAAGCGTGATCTTTTCTGTGAACAGGGTTGTGTCGTATCTTCTGTTCATAGCTTGCAACACCTTATCGGATCCAGCCTGCAGTGGGATATGGAAGTGTGGGGCGAATTTCTTCGATTTCGCAACGAAATCAATGATTTCTTCATCCAGGAGGTCGGGTTCGATAGAGGATATCCTTATCCTATCTGCATCACTATATTTTTCCATACCTTGCAGGAGATCCAAAAGCTTTTCTCCGGCCGGTTTACCGAAATCGCCGATATTCACTCCGGTGAGCACGATCTCTTTTGCACCGCCATCAATAGCTTCCTGAGCCAGTGTAAGAGTCTCCCCAATAGAGAGGCTGCGGCTCCTGCCCCGGGCCAGGGGAATGGTGCAGTAGGAGCAGAAATAATCGCACCCGTCCTGGATCTTCAGGAAGGTACGTGTTCTGTCCCCTCCTGAATATGCCGGATGGTAATAGGGGTCTTTCCAGGAACCGCTTACAGCGTTGATCTTATGGCCGTTCTCTTCAAACTGCTTCAGAAATCCCGAAAGTTCATATTTATTGTAATTCCCGAGTACGATGTCTGCTTCGGGCATGGAAAGCACCTCATCAGCGCGCAGTTGGGCAAGACAGCCTATCACTGCTACAGTGGCCCCGGGATTCCTGCGTTTGGCCTGGCGTATGGCTGCACGGCATTTTTTCTCAGCCGGACCGGTTACCATGCAGGTGTGTATGACATAAACATCAGCCTTCTCCTTGGTTTCAACCACTTCATAGCCCTCCTCCCGCATCATCCTGGATATGGTCGAGGATTCGGAAAAATTCAACTTACAACCCAAAGTCTGGAAAGCTACCGTCTTTTTTGCCATGTTGCAAAGATAACAAGCTTTATCAAGCGGATTTTGGCATTTTGGATTTAGTGCCGCTGAACCTTTGCAGGATGATGCCCCCAACGATGAAAATCAACCCAAGGAAGGTCGAAAGTAATATCTTTTCACCCACGGCGATGGAGATGATCAACAGCGACAGAAAAGGGGAGAGGAAAATCAGGTTGCTGACCCTGGCCGTGGTCTCCGAAAGTTTCAATGCTATTAGCCACAAAGCAAAGGTGATGCCCATCTCAAAGAACCCGATGTAAACGACACCGGCATAACCTTCCCAGGGTAGTATCCTGAGGTTTCCTGTGAAAATGGCAGCGAACAGCGTGTAGATAAAACCAAAAAAGAAATTCAACAGAAGTTTAGGAATCTCATCACGCTGATCTTTCATGTTCAGGATCCAGTATGCTGCCCAGACTATGGAGCTGCCGAGGGCCAGCGCAATTCCCGTACCGTTTGAGAGGTTCAGGGATGTGAAGTTGCCCCGGGTTATAATGATCACGATTCCGGCAAAACTCACAAACAAGGCGACAATGCTACGCAGGCCTATTTTTTGCTTCAGTACCGGTATCGAAAGCAGCACCAGTGCAATAGGCCAGGTGTAGTTCAGGGCAACAGCTTCCTGGGCCTGCAGCAATTCGTAAGCCTTTACCAGGATCATATAATACAGAAAAGGATTCAGGAAGCCGAACAAAGCCGAACGGCCGATGTCTGTGGCACTGCTTTTCCAAAGGAGATGCGCTTTTTCCTGGAAAATAAGTATGATGAAAAGTATGATACTGGCAATGAGCGATGAATAAAGCAGTATTTCGATATAGCCGGCATAACGCAGGGTAAGCTTGAAAGCCGAGCCTATGGTCGACCAGCAGGTGACCGCCAGAATGGCATAAATGTATGCCATCTTTTGGTTTTTTATTGTCCCAGGATGGCCCATTCAGGAAATACGTTTGTATCCATACCGAAAACGACAGGTCCCAGTAACCATGTAAGCAAGGTTACCAGTATGGCTCCGATGATGTTGAGGATAAAGCCTGTTTTTGCCATATCCATGATCTGCAGGTTGTTGGTGCCAAAAACGATGGCGTTGGGAGGCGTTGCCACCGGCAGCATAAAAGCCATGGAGGCGGAAAGTGTTGCGGGCAGCATGAGGTAAAGCGGGTTGATCCCTATGGTAAAAGCCAGTCCTGCCAACACAGGAAGTATCATTTCCGTGGTGGCGGTGTTGGATGTCAGTTCCGTGAGGAAGGTTATCAGGATGGCGATGGTGAAAATGATGAGGATGGGATGGGCATGGCTGACCCAGCTCAGCTGGTTACCGAACCACAGGCTGAGCCCCGACTCTTTAAATCCGCTCGCCAGAGCAAAACCTCCGCCGAAGAGCAATACGATGTTCCAGGGTAGCCTTACCGCGGTCTCCCAGTCCATGATCCTGCCTCCCTGCGATTTGCCGGCAGGTATTGCAAACAGCAAAACGCCTATGAAGATGGCAATGGTGCCGTCGTTGATGAAGGAGGAATAATTGAGATAGGTCGACCAGCCGGGTATGACCAGGAATCCCAGGTTGATCTCAGCTCTGAATAACCACAGCAGCGCTACCAGAATAAACGATGCCAGCACGACTTTTTCCTCATAACCTATCCTGCCAAGCTTACTGTATTGATCGCGGAATAGTTGTATACCCGGGCTATGCCAGTCTTTCTTTTTAGGCCTGTATCGATAATAGAGATAAACCCATACTATCAGGAAAAAAATGACCGTCATTGGCATGGCAAACATAAACCAGCGTGCAAAGCTAACTTCCGGGGCATCGGGGAAGTAGATGTGGAAGATACGGGCAAACGACAGGTTAGGGGGAGTTCCGACAAGGGTTGCAATCCCGCCGATAGAAGCGCTGTAAGCGATTCCGAGCAGCAGCCCGATCGAAAATTTTGATGTAGCTTCCTTGCCGGAGGTTTTCATGAGTTCATCAATGATCGACATTACGATGGGGATCATCAGCATGGCGGTGGCGGTGTTGGATATCCACATCGAGAGAAAGGCCGTGGCAAACATAAAGCCGAACAGAATCCTGGCCGGACTTGAACCCGTAAGCATCAGGATACGTAAGGCGATTCGGTGGTGAAGGTTCCATTTTTGCATGGCCAGAGCAATGATGAAACCTCCGATGAACAGGAAGATCACATGGTTGAAATAGGTTGCGGCAACCGCCTGACCGTCCATTACACCGAAGATCGGGAAGAGAGCCACGGGTACCAAACTGGTGACAGCCAGGGGTAAGGCTTCCGTGATCCACCAGATGGCCATCAGCAGGGCAATGGCCAGGGCATAGGTTATTTCCGGTCTTGCGGGGTCAAGCTCTCCGAAAAGTGCAACGCCCAGAAAAACAAGCGGTCCCAGTATCAGTCCCGTTTTTTTGCGCAATCCTGAAGATTTTCCGTTATTTTCTTCCATAAAACGTAACCCTGAATGGCGTGTGAAGGTAATAAAAATGACAATTTACAGAAAATTAATCTGTTAATATATGTGTGTCGGTGTTAATTTTATAGTTTTGCCAAAATTTGTACTATGAAAAAGCTTGCTGTTGTTGCATTCGGAGGTAATGCCCTGATCCAGCACGGACAGAAGGGTACCATCGATGAGGTGGAAGAAAACGCATACCTCACTTGTGAAAAACTATTGAAACTCATCAAACACGGTTACAACTTCGTATTAACGCACGGCAACGGGCCTCAGGTAGGGAATATCATCCTGGCAAATTATGCTGCCAATAAGATGTATGGATTGCCCGACATGCCCCTTGATATCAGTGTGGCCTATTCTCAGGGTTATATCGGTTATGTCATTGAGCAGCAGATGAGAAATGTGCTGAATGCCCATGATATGGAGCGTGACATCATTACCATCATAACCCAGGTGATTGTGAATAAAGATGATACTGCCTTCCAAAAACCGACCAAGCCGGTTGGTCCCTATTATACTAAGGAAGAGGCCGACAAGATGCATGAAGAGACCGGAGCATTGTTCGCGGAAGATCCCCGTGGCAGGGGTTTCCGTAAGGTGGTGGCATCCCCGCGGCCGTTGGTCATCAACAACATCAAAACCATACGGCGCATTGCCCGCGAAGGGCATATCGTGATAGCTGTCGGTGGTGGTGGGATCCCGGTATTTTATGTGAAGGAGAACAAGCTGCAGGGCATCGATGCCGTGATCGACAAAGACCTGGCTTCAGCTCTGCTGGCAACCCATTTGAATGCGGATAAATTCTTCATCCTGACCGACATACCCAAGGTCTGCATAAATTTCAATACCCCTCAGGAAAAGTCTATCGACCGCATGACCATTGCCGAAGCCAGGCGTTATCTGGAGGAAGGCCATTTTGCTGAAGGCAGCATGGCACCTAAAATACGCGCAGCTATCCAATTTGTGGAAAACAGCGGGAAAGACACCATCATCACCAAGACAACCCTTCTGGGTGTTGATGACGGCGGAACCCGCATTACCATGGTTTAATACTCTTCGTGTGATTTTACGTAGAAAGCCACCTTTTCAAGGGAGGTTATCATATCGTACTCTTCCAGGAAGACATCTTTCGGTACATTCACCGGTTTGGGTGTGGAATTCAGGATGCCCTTGATGCCGGCTTTCACCAGTTGCTCGGCTATCTCGGTAGCCTGCTCCGACGGTACCGTCATGATGGCAATCCGGATATCCCTATCCCGGATGATCCTGGCAAGCTGGTTGATATCAAATATCTCAACACCCGATGCCTTTTTCCCGACTTTGGAAGGATCAATATCGAAGCAGGCAGCTATGGATAACTTGGTCCTTCGTCCGCTGAAATAGTTCACTATGGCTTTACCCAGGTTTCCGATTCCCACTACGCAGATATTGATAACTTCTTCGCTGTCGATGATCTTCCCGATGAGATCGATCAGTTCCTTAACATTATAGCCTTTGCGCAGGGTGCCCGTGTAACCGATGAGCATGATGTCGCGCCTAACCTGCACGGCAGTAATGTGCTGGATCTTTGCAATCTCGTGGGAGAAAATATGGGTTTTGCCTTTAGCCAGGCATAACAACAAGGCACGGCGGTATTGGCTCAACCGTGCAATAGTCTTGTGAGGAAGATGCTTCATATGCACTAAATAAACGTCTTTCCTTGTTAATAAAATAACAGGCAAAATTAAGAAGCCATCCTGCAATTTCCAAAGATTTTGTTATTTATTTAACAATGTTAAAAACTAACAAATTATCTGGGTGGGATCCATCCCCGGTTGGCATTGATCTTGAGGTCAATGTCTCTTACATAGGGTTTGAGGTCAAGCAGGGGAGTATGGTCCAGGATGTCAAGGTGTGAAGTGTAAATACGGTTTTCCTCAACCTTTAAGAGTTTCACAATATCTATTCCGATATGGTTGGGGCGGAAAGGGGATCGGCTGGCAAAGAGTCCAACGTTCATATACGGGAAATCGGGAGGATGGGCGATGAGATGCACCTTCTTGGTCCGGTCGAAATAAAAGACAAGGATGATGTGGCTGAAGGTTTCTATCTTCTCGAGTCCCATCCTGTATTTTGGATCCAGTTCGACATAAAACTCACCCTCTATGGTTTCATCCGGACGAAAAGGGGCCATAGAGATATAAGGCGTGCGGATGACCCCGATGGGGTACATGGTAATTGGATTCATAGTATTATTTTCCGGTTTGCAGTTCCTCAAGTTTCCCGGAAAGCCATCGGAACCATTCCTGCATGCCTTCGCCGCTGCGGGCCGACAATTCGATGAACTCCAGGTGATGGTTTACCTTCATGGCATAATCACGGGCTTTGGCAACATCAAAATCCACGTGGGGGAGGAGGTCGGTCTTGTTGATGATGCAAAGATGCGAGGTGGCAAACATATTGGGGTATTTGGCGGGTTTGTCGTCGCCTTCGGTAACGCTCATGATCACCACGCGGTATTGTTCACCCAGGTCGAACATGCTCGGACAAACAAGGTTGCCTACGTTCTCGATAAAAAGCAGAGCATGATCTGCCGGTTCGAGTTTCTTCACCGCCTTGTTAACCATCGATGCATCGAGATGGCAACCCGATCCGGTATTGACCTGCACCACGGGCGCACCTGCATCCTGGATCCTTCGGGCATCGTTTAGGGTCTGCTGGTCGCCTTCGATAACAAAAATGGATGTGTTATCCTTCAGTTCCTTAATGGTCTTTTCAAGCAGGGTTGTCTTTCCTGAACCCGGGGAAGAGACGAGGTTCAGTGTCAGGATATTCCGTGCTTCGAAATATCCCCGGTTACGCTCTGCAAGGAGGTTATTCTTATGCAACACATCCTGTTCCAGCGTGATCTCCATGCCATGACCATGGTCGTGTCCCGTCGCATGATGCAAGTGGGCATGGTCACTGTGATGGTGTAGATGCTCTTCCGTATGTT
>JAHJRE010000178.1 GCA_018831055.1 Bacteroidota bacterium | reverse complement strand
TGAATGACTCCAAACTCCTGCAACCCCGTGTCAGAGAAGTCCTGCGTAATGAAATTGAAGCCCATGCCCTCGCTTTTGCCGTGGCTTTTATCGATCATCAAACCATCGATAAAGTCAATATCCTCAATGCCACATTTCTGGCAATGAATAAAGCTGTTAACGATTTAAGTATCCGGCCCGACAGATTGCTCATAGACGGAAACCGCTTCAGCAATCAAACCGGAATACCCCATGTATGCCTGATAAAAGGCGACAGTATTTACCGGAGTATTGCTGCTGCTTCCATCCTGGCCAAGACACAACGCGATGCCTTTATGAATGAAATCCATGAAGAATACCCACAGTATAACTGGAAAAAAAATAAAGGCTATGCCACGCATGAGCATTTGCTGGCCATCGCACGCCATGGACTGAGTCCATACCACAGGGTTTCCTTTCGTTCATCGATCCAGTGGAAGTTGTTTTAATAATTAACATACCCTTGTTAGTTTTAAATGCGTTATCACCTTTTAGTGCCGGTGAATATACCTTACCTTTGATAAATCATGATCCGGCAACAAATCACGTACTATGAAGAAAAATCTGAAATACATAGTTTTTACCGTTCTTAGTGTTGCCTTTCTTACAGCAGCATACCTCATTTATACGCATTATAAAAGACCGGCACTACCTCCTTCTCAGGCTATACCGGCTTCATCACTGATCTTTGCCGAGTTCCACGGTATCGTCGATCTTTGGAATGAGATCAGTACCGATAATAAAATGCATATTGATCTTCTTCAAAACTCCACTTATGCGGCTTTCTGGAATGACCTGCTGCAACTCGACTCCCTTCGGATGGCCTGGCAACCCCTGCAAGGTGACCTGGAACAAAACCAGCAATACATCTCAATGCATGCCGACAGTAACGCATTATCCTTTCTTTTCCTGTCAGGATTGTCGAAATCCATACGAGATAAGTCAATTCCTGAATTCTTTTCTTCCGTTTGGCCTCAGTATACGATAACCCAAAGCAAATACAACGGAGCACCCTTTTATACAATTGATTCACCAAAACCCTGGTATTTCACGGTTTATAAGAAAGTGTTCGCTGCAAGCCCAAGTCCGGAACTGGTGAGAAAAGCCATAGAAACCCTGAATCTTTCCTCCCGGACGGAAGACCCGCAATTCATTAAGGTTAAGGAAACGGCAGGAAAGAAAGTAGATGCCAACCTGTTCATAAGGCAAGCCGATTTCCACCGGCTGGCTGAAAAAATGGTTAACGAAAATTATGCAGAAACTGCCAGGGGACTCAAAAACCTGGCCTCCTGGACAGAATTGGATATTAACATCAAGACGGATGAAATCCTGATGAACGGATACACCTCACTGGCACCGGACGATGAAGGACAGTTATTGGGATTGTTCGCGGGCCAGGAGCCTCAGGAAATTAACGTAACACGCATACTTCCTTATCATACCAATTTCCTGTTCAGTTATGGGTTCAGTGATTTCCGCTTGTATTACGAGCAATACAAGACCTTCCTGGAAGAAAAAGGAAAAACGGATGATTATACCAAACACGTCAGATACCTTAACGAACAAAACAGCGCAGATATGCTGCAATATTTCATTCCCTGGATAGGAAAAGAAGTCTCACTCGCCCTCACCAGAAGCAATGCCGCGAATAATATTCAGGACCGCTATGTAGTGATTCATACCGGAGATATTGACAAAGCACATTCCATGCTGCCTGTTGTCAGTGATCCCAACTTCAGGTATGTATACAAGGATTACGAAATTAATATCCTGAATGCTCCGGGGCTGACTGAAATACTGTTTGGCAGTCTGTTCAGCTGTGCCGACAGACTCTTTTATACAACCGTTGAAGACTATATTGTCTTTACCAATTCTACACAATCCTTAGAGAGTTTTATAGGGAGTTTCATTTCAGGAAAGAACCTGAAAAGCAATATTAACTTCAGGAAGTTTACCGATAATATCTCCGACCGGTCGAACCTGCTCTTTTACCTTAATACCCGCAACGGTTTGGATATGACCGCACGATACCTCTCCTCTGCATTCAGTCAATATATTACCGACAATTCCCGGGTGTTGAAAAATTTTGAGGGGGCAGCCATGCAATTCAGCTACATGAATCAAATGCTCTACACAAACCTTTACCTTAAATATAACCCTTCCTATATCCAGGAAGATTACGCATTATGGAAGGTAACGCTTGATGACGCGATCAGCGGACAACCCTATTTCGTCAGGGATCACCGTACCAATACACTTAAGATCATAGTTTTCGACGAATCCAACCAGATGTATCTGATCGACCATAACGGGAAAATCATCTGGAAAAGAATGATAGGTGAACCGGTACTCAGCGATGTTCATCTGATAGATTATTACGGCAACGGTAAAATCCAGTACATGTTCAACACAGCAGGAAACATATTCCTGGTTGATCTCCTTGGCAGGGATGTGGAGGATTATCCTGTAAAATTACCTGGCAGGGCCACCAATGGGATCGCCGTATTCGATTATGATGGGGACAGGAATTACCGGATCTTTGTAGCTATGGAAGACAACAGGATTTATGGTTTTGATAAGAAAGGACTCCCCGTTTCTGGTTGGAAGAAACCTCTTGCCCTCAAACCTGTAATTGATCCTGTAGAATATATCCGGGCTTTTAACAAAGATTATATCATTATTACCGACCAGGAAGGCAATGTACGCATCTGCGACAGAAAAGGCAACGACAGAATACGTCTTCGGGAAGGATTCACCAACGCCCGTCATTCGGCTTTTTATGAAAATAAAACCAACAGCGCCAAAGGTATCATGATCACAACCGATCAGGATGGCCGGCTGACGTATATCAAAACCGATGGTAGTATAACCCGTACTGATTTCGGAAGTTTTTCACCGGGTCATTATTTCCTGTATGAAGATTTCGACCGTAACGGTCATAAAGATTTTATTTTCCTGGATAAAAACAAACTTCTTGTTTATGACAGGTTTAAAGAACCAATAATGACCTATGAGTTTACCAACGAAATTGGATCATCTCCCGTGGTAATACCTCTTTCGGGTAATGAGAACATTATTGGGATCGTAGCCGACGAGACACGAAAAATATACCTGTTCGACAAGGATGGCAACCTTTTGAGTACTCCCGACATGATCGGGAACACACAGATTCTGGTTGGAAGTCTCCTGAACGATGGTCAGTTAAATATCATTGCCGGCTCGGGGCGGTCACTCCTGAATTATTATTTCCAGTAAATTTACAAGTTTATTAAAACCCGGTTCATATGAAAAAAACCATTCCAACTGCCCTTATCACACTGATGGCAATACTTATCCTATCCGGTTGCTCCACCGGGATCCATACATCATGGACGGATCCTTATTACAAAGGCAAACGATTCAACAGCCTGACCATCCTGGCGCTTTCCGATAAACCCGAACAGCGATATGCATTTGAAAGCACCGTTTCAGGAGTTTTCAATGATAAAGGTATGAGTGCTATTCCTGCTTATACGAAACTGAAGAGCGATACCTCCTTTAAGTATTATCAGTTTGAAATGAAATTCGACAGCCTGGGAGTCGATGCAATCCTGATCTTCAGACTCCTGAGCATAAAAGAGCAGGAATCCTATGCACCCGACCAAACCTATTTCCTGCCTCAATATTATTTTAATTACTATACCTATTATTATAACCACTACAATCTGGTAAACTCTCCGGGTTATGTAAGGCGCGATACCATTGTAAAAATCGAAGCCAGCCTTTACAGCAACCGGGGAGATATGCTTGTTTGGACGGCTCAGACATCCACCATCAATCCTGCCTCGGTTGAATCTCTTGCCCGTTCGCTTGGCAAAACGGTTTTCCGTCAGCTAAAAAGGAAGAAACTAATCTGATGTCCTGCCTTCTTCTTTGGAAGAAGGCTTCCGTTGGACTTTCCCTCCCGGCTGCATACTGTTTTTCATCCCGCTGAAAACAGTTTTCCAAAGGTAGTTGATCAAACCCTTATTCTGATCCCGCTGAAAATACATCTCAGCAACCCGATTATGATCTTCCCCCGGCAGATTTGATTTATGGATAACAGTATTGGCCATAAAAGAAAGAAAACCTTGTTTATGCATGTCTGGCCGCTTCTTGTTTAAAAGGCTGACGGAAACATCCTGATACAGCATATTCATAAGCCCGGAGGCATATTGATTGTTGGCGCGTGCCTCAAAATACACTGAATCAAGCAAGCCCGATTCAAAACGGATATGCCCGTTGGGAACAGCCATGGGGTTGAATGCAGCAAAGTCCATCCTTCCAAGGTTCCCATGAAACTCAAAAGTATCACGGGTAACATCCATAGGCATGATAACCGACACATTCATTCTGCCCTGACCGTATAGCAACGCACGGGCATCAACTTTCAAAGGAATGGCACCCTGGGAACTGCTGATATTGGAAATACCCAGGTCAAGGTCACTCAGGAAAACCATTCCTTCCTCCACTGAGCCTTGCAAAAGCTCACGGTACTCAATCCTGGATCTCTGAACCAAAAACTTATCTATCCTCATGGGAACCTGAATCTTTCGTAGAAGTGACTGCGGAAGGGCAGGAAAATTATTGTAATCAAATGGGATATTTTTATCACGGAAAATATTCGCATCAAGATGATCAATCAGAATTTTTTCTATGTAGAAGGTTTTATCTTTTATCATACCGGCATAATCAATCCCGCTGACCTGCATCAAATCGGCATTCACATCAAAACGGTCGGTCTGCAGGCCATGTTTTTCCCCAAATTCCTTCATACTGTATTGGGGAACCAGGCGGAACGTGTCCACTTTCAACGATGAATCCGCTGTATTCATAGCAATTTGTGAAGCCCTGACTGCATAAAACCCATCCTTAAAAACCAGGAAAGGCTCATAAACATCCATTCTGAACACACCGACATTTAAGGGAATAGCACGGACAGTGTCGTTAAACAAAAACTCCAGGTCATCAACTTCCAAATCCATATCACTGCACCTCACCCGGAAAACGCCCCCCGGCATATGGCTTAGGTTCATGCTTAATCCCGTAAAACGAATATTCTTTATCTCAAGGCTGCCTGGTTTGTTATCAGCATGAGTTTCAACCATAGTGTCTTTGTCAGGCCTGCTTTCCACACGGAATCCATCCCTGAATGATCCGAACTTACCCGAAACAACCAGCCCATTGGAATTTAACTCACTCATTGCGATTTTTCGCGCACGAAACCATGGCATTACCCGAAACCCTTTCACCTCCAATTTCTCGAGATAAACCCTTGCGGTTGTATCAGCTTTAACCCGGATATCCAATCCGGTAACCCTGACTGAACGACTGATAACATTTACATGAATATCCTCAAAGCTGATATTCATTCCTGTATTTTGCTCCAGGATCGCATTTTTAACCTGCCTTTCCAGAAATTTACCGGCAAGGAAACCGGCAAAAACGATAAACAGCAGAAAAATTGCCAATGGATAAAGGAATAAACGGTATCTGGCACGGGAAACAGGAGTTTGTACAACTTTAATTCTCATTGTATTTTAATATCAGAACTATTTGCTAAAAACTTTGTTACTTTATCGTATGATAAAACAATAAAGATAATCAATAAGTTTATAGTCATGGACATTAGCAAATACACAGATTATGCAGTCGAACTGATAATGAATTACGGTCCTAAGCTGTTACTGGCCATTGTAACACTAATTATCGGTTTATGGCTGATCAAAGTACTTTCAAAAGGTGTATTCAGGATGATGGAAAGAAGGAATATTGATCCTTCCCTGAAAACATTTCTAAAGAGCCTTTTATCCATCCTTTTGAAGATCGTTCTTATCATTACAGTTATTGGAATGGTTGGAGTGGAGATTACCGCATTTCTTGCCATATTTGCCTCCATTGGTATAGGTATAGGTATGGCATTGTCGGGAACATTGCAAAATGTAGCCGGTGGGATTTTTATCCTGTTTATGAAACCATACAAATTAGGTGATTTCGTGAAGATTCAAAGTGAAATGGGAACCGTTAAAGCCATACAGGTTTTTCATACCGTTTTGAAGACTGTCGACAACAAGACCATCGTCGTACCAAATGCTCTCGTTATTAATGGAATATTGATAAATTACTCAGATGAAGATAAGCGCAGGGTTGATTTTATCTTCGGAATAGATTATAAGGACGATATTGACTTAGCCAAAGAGGTAATAATGGGTCTCATCAGAACCGATAAGAGGATCATCAACGAACCGGATCCTCCTTTTGTTGCGGTCAACGACCTCGGTAACAGCTCAGTGAACCTGGTTGTCAGAGTTTGGGTAAATTCCCCTGACTACTGGGATGTATATTTTTATCTGATGGAAAGTGTGAAAAAGGCCTTCGATGCCAATGGCATTTCCATTCCTTACCCGCAGCAGGATGTTTATGTTCATCAGGTGAAATAATTGTTTTCAATGGTCCGGGCCTTCGCAGGAAGGTTAGAATCTTTAATTAACGATAAATTAACATCTCCTTTCTGCATTATTCATAAGTTTGATAGCTTTTACAGTTTATTCATAACTTTAAAATGACAAATGAAATAGTACGATTTTTTTATGATTTAAGACACAATTATGAAACTTAACGGACTGACCATTGGCATCAATGTGTTTATGCTGATGTTTTTTTTAACCTCATGTGAAGATAAAGCAGGCCGAATGACTATTACTGCGATTGTTGAAACCGAGCCTGTTGCTGCCGGCCTGGGTGATGATGCCGCCGATGACCCGGCCATCTGGATTCATCCTGAATATCCTGATTCAAGCACAATCATAGGAACAAATAAAAAATCAGGGTTAGGGGTATATGATCTTAACGGCCGTCAAAAATTCTTTTATCCTGCCGGCCGGATAAATAACGTTGATGTTCGCTATGGTTTCCCGCTCAATGATTCTGTAAGTATTGACATTGCTGCAGGCGGTAACCGCTCCAATCTTACCATTGAAATATTTGCCATTGATTCCCGGTCGGGAGCCCTCACGGATATTGCAGCAAGGGAGATCAGCATCGATACACTCGGTATGACGGATGCTTATGGGTTCTGTCTTTACCGGAACCCGGCCACCGGACAATTTTTTGCCTATGTAAACGACACCAACGGGAATGTACAGCAATGGCAACTTTTACCCTCCGGTGAAGGAAAAGCCGATGCCGTGCTCGTCCGGCACTGGAAACTGGACAGCCAGGTGGAAGGGATGGTTTGCGACGATGCCAACGGATCCTTGTTCATCGGGGAAGAAGGAAGAGGTATCTGGCGCTTCCCGGCATGCCCCGATAAACCGGCGGATGGCTTCTTTATCCCTAACAGTGGTAGCGATAACCCGGATGTAGCCTTCGATATAGAAGGATTGGCCCTGTTTATCACCGGATCAGGCAATGGATACCTCGTTGCTTCAAGCCAGGGAAACAACGGATACCTCGTCTTCAAACGCAACCCCAACCATGAATATCTCGGAATATTCAGGGTTGCCGATGGAGTGATAGATGGTACAGAAGGTACCGACGGTATTGAGATCACATCCTTTCCTTTAGGAAGTATGTTCCCGGGTGGCTTAATGGTTATCCAGGACGACGTGAACACCGATGGTGAAACCGTTCGACCGCAAAATTTCAAACTCGTAAGCTGGAGAACCATCGCCGATTACTTTACTCCTCCTTTATCATCAGGAAACGAAGGCTATAACCCGAGAAACTAATATTTATCCAGGAAAAGCCAATCACTGCTTCCAGCGTTGATAGTACAGGTACAGGAAGGATAATAAGCCCATGATTATACTGTAAATGTACTCTGTAGTCCAGATGATGACGATGTTTAAATGCCATACATTTACCATCAGGTAAGTGGAAATCAGGTACACAACAATGGTAATAAACTCAATAATAAGAGAATACTGTGTTTTGCCGGTTCCTGAAACCCCATTAAATAAAATAAAAGAAACGGATAAAAAAATTGCCGCTAAGCTAACCACCTTAAGGACAGGAATACTGGCACTGATCAGTCCGGCATCGTTGGAATATATAGAAAGGATCTGTTCCGGAAATCCCAGACTTATCAGCACAAACAAAGTAACCGCGATAAAAGTAAGTATTACATTTTTGAAGATCACTCCCGGGACTTCCGCACGCCGGCGGGCTCCGATGACATAGCTTACAAGGGTATTGGTTGCTGAAGAAAATCCCCAGATCGGGATCATCAGGACTATGTAAAAGCTTCTGATGACATTGGAAACTGCAAGTGGCAATTCTCCCATCTTTTCAACCATCAGGAAAAAGACCAACCAGGATCCGATAGAAAGAAAATTTTGCACCATGATCGGTGAGGCAAGCATAAATATCCTGGTGAACAGCTCCTTCCGGAAACCACGAAATGAAAAGAGATCATACTTTTTCCTGGAAGTACGGGAAATAGTAAAAACTGCAAAAAACAAGGTTGCAGATGCCTCGGCAATCACCGAAGCAAGGGCAGCCCCGCGTATGCCCATTTCAGGAAAGCCAAAATGACCGAAAATCAATGAATAATCCAGGAAGACATTCACAAGGGCCAAAACCATCGTGCTCCAGGTAATAACCTTCGTTCTTGCAATACCAATATAGAATGCTCTGAACAGAAGGTTTGTGAATGCGAAAAAGATGCCGTAGGATCGGTAGCGGATGAAATTGTCCGTTTCGCGAAAAACATCCTCCGAGCCAATGATCCCCGACAACATGCTGCCGGAAAGGAACTGCATGAACACAAACATCAATAATGCCAGGGGCAGCATGAACCAGGCCGCCTGTTCCATGGTCTGCCCTATTTCCGTGTATTTTTCCTCGCCGTTACGCCTAGCGACAATGATCTGCGTCCCGATGGCAAATCCGAAACCCAGCATGAAAATCACAATGTAAAAAAGACCGCCTATTGCTGCAGCTCCTAAGGCCACTACTCCGACCCTTCCCAGAAAGGCAGTGTCGGTAACATTGATAATGTTCTGTGCAACGCTGCCCAGTATGATAGGATAAGCGATCTGCCAGATCCTGCGGTATGTTATGCTGGTTGTGGGTATCATAGGCGGGGCAAAATTAGGTAAATGATGCCAATTCCGGTATGTGTTTCTTTTTTGAGTTTATTCTGCTATTTTTGTGAAAACTGTTCATACTAAACCTATGGTTATGAAGAAAAAACTTTTTCTTTCAGGAATGATCTTTTTACTACTTCTTCCTGTTTCAGACACTTTTGCTCAAAACCGCGACTGGTCGATCGTGGCAAGTTATACAGTGCCGGGCAAAGCTTCAGGCCTTGCCTGGGATGGGACCTTTCTCTATTACGGCATCTATGGTGCCAACGGGGATCATTTTTACAAATTTGATCCTGCAACAGGAACAGCTTCTGTGCTTTTCATTAATCCTGCGATTGATGATTCATATGGCATGACCTACGACGGAACCCACCTCTGGATCATTGATCAGCCGGCTTCAAGTTCACAGCCGGCCCTGGCTACAAAACTGGACATGACGGGAAACATCATCTCCACCATCCCCCTGCCCGATCATTACATGTCGGGGATAGCATGGGATGACGGTGATTTCTGGGTGAACACCTACTACCCTGATCCCGGAACCACCTACAAAGTAGATAACACCGGGTCTCCTCTTTCCCAGTTTGTGCCCCCGGCCGACCAGCCCTGGGATATATGCCTGGAAGGTGCCGACCTGTGGATTGCGGACTATAACGCTAATATGCTCTATAAAGTGGACGTTACTGGCACTATCCTGGAACAACACCCTTCAGAAAATATTAAACCCGCAGGAATCGTTTTCGATGGCATTTATCTTTGGTACGTCGATGGACAACTCAGCTCCAACAGCACGCTTTATAAGGTTGACCTGGGTGGTGCAGGCACCCCCGCCATCAATATCCCCCAACGCTCCCACGATTATGGAACCGTAACAACCGGCACATCGGAAACCTGGGACATGGAAGTGCAAAATACCGGTACGGCCGATTTAAGCATTACCGGGATTGTCATTCCTTCCGGTCAACCCATTTCGACTACCTTCACGCCTCCGCTGGTTATTCAACCCGGGCACTCGGCTGACATTCCCATTACCTATGCCCCTCTCCAGCCAGGTACGCTTAACACATCCATCACAGTGCAGTCCAGTGATCCTATAACACCCAATCTGGATGTCGCACTCCTCGGAGAAGCCGTCAATCCCGGCCCTAGCATCGTGATCACCCAATCAACCCACGACTACGGCCTGGTAAGAATGAACGCGTATACACGATGGTTCCTGGAAATAAAAAACATCGGCAGTGAAAGCCTCTCCATCACCGAAATCAATTCCTCGATCCCCGAATTCATTGTCGAACAGGAAACAGTTTTTCCCATCGAGCTTTTACCCCTGGAAACAGCAGAAATCGGTATCTGGTTCCATCCGGTTCAGGGAAGCTACTACAATGGTGAACTGGAAATCGTCAATAACGACCTGGCCCATAACCCAACCATGGTATTCCTGGAGGGTGAAGGAAACGACGCACAATGGCCCATCGGGGAGGCACTCTGGTATTATTATATCGATGAAAGCTTCGACAATAGTCCCAAGGCAATACATCCCGTTAAGGATATTACCGGCGATGGTGTTGATGAGGTGGTTGTATGCTCTGAAGACAATAACATCCGCTGTTTCAACGGAAATTCATCGGGTATGGCCGATGTCATGTGGACCACCAATGTGTATTCAGGAAACGTGGCATATCAGAATGATATTACTGTGATCCCCGACATTAATGGCGACGGGTATGAGGATGTGATCGTGGGAACAACCGGAGGCGACCGTTCGGTTATAGCTCTTTCAGGAAAAAAAGGCAGTGTCTTATGGAAATTCCTCACGAGTTCATGGGGCGGCGAAGGCGGATGGGTTTTCCAGGTTGATGCATCCTATGATTATAATGGTGATGCATTCCCTGATGTGCTTGCGGCCGTGAGCGACGGCGATGGCTCCGGACCGGCCCGCGTGTTTGCTATCGATGGAAAAACAGGAGATGACATCTGGGACTGCTATACCGGAGGTCCTAATTTTTCCGTGATCGGCGTGAAAGACTTTAACGGTGATAATATCCCCGATGCAGTGGCCGGAGCCTCTGATGCCGGTGAACTGCAGGGTTATGTTTATGGTATCAACGGCGCAGATGGTAATATCGAATGGACTTTCGAAGCCGGAGGATCCTCGGTGTGGGCACTCGGACAACTCAGCGACATCAATGGCAAAGGGGTCCAGGATATCATTGCCGGCGATTTCGGAGGGAATTACTATTTCCTGGATGCGGAAGACGGAGCAGAGCTTTATTCAGGAAGCCTGGGATTCTCCAATATTATTACCCGATTTGCCAGACTTGACGACGTTAACGGTGATGCACTCCCCGATTTCACACCCGGTTACAGCGGAACAAATGCAACCGTGATAAACGGGCAGGATGCTTCCAACATATGGTTTCAGTCGCTTTCCGATAAGTCGTGGAATGTAGCCCGTATCAGTGATGTTTCCGGTGATGGTATTAACGATGTGATCGTCGGGACCCTCTTTACAAACAATTATTGCTATTTCCTGAACGGAACCGACGGCGAAGTGCTGGAATCCATAAACTACTCGGAACCGGTGGATGCCATCAATTCCATCCCCGATATCACAGGTGATCATTCGATGGAAATGGTTGCCGGCGGTAGATATGGGAAGATCTTCTGTTATTCGGGAGGCTTAAATTCGGCAGTAGGCATTAATGAAAAACCGGCTATTGGGAATATCAAGGCTCATGCCTTTCCGAATCCATTGAATACGGATGAAGGTTCTCCTCTGATCATCGAATACACTTTACAAGAAAGTGGGAAGACAGTGATAAGGATCCTGAACAGCCTTGGAATGGACATAGGGACTCTCCATGAAGCTGAGGAATCGGCTGGAGTTCAAAGGATACCGGCCGACCTTTCAGGACTTTCCGGCGGCATTTACTTCATCAGCATTCAACACGGAAACAGCCTGACAACCCTTAAAATAACCATACACTAAGATGCATATTCTGATCACCGGCGCCACAGGTTTCATTGGAACAGCCCTCAGTAAAAAGCTGCTTCAGGATGGCCATAGCCTTGTTGCCCTTTCAACAAGGCCCCAGGAAAGGAATCGCTTGCCTGATACCTCTGTTCAGGCCATTTCCTGGCAACTGCCTGTAGCAGACCTGGCCAAAGTACTTGAAACCTGTGACGCGGTGATAAACCTTGCCGGAGCAGATATATCGGCCAGATCCTGGTCGGCCTCCTATAAGAAAATTATGGAGGACAGCCGCATACTCACTACCCAAAAGCTTGTTGAAGCGATTCGTCTGGCCGGCAACAAACCGAAAGTCTTCATACAAGGATCCGCTATTGGATTTTACGGCAACCATCCGGCACAAACCTTTGATGAAGAATCTCCCAGAGGAAGGGGTTATTTACCTGATCTGGTTGAAAGATGGGAAAATGCAGCAAACCCGTTGACGGAAATGGGCATCCGGGTTGTCTGGATCAGGACGGGGGTTGTGATAGGCCGCAACGGAGGTATGCTGAAGGCATTGGAACCGGCTTTCAGGCTCTTCGCCGGAGGTCCCCCGGGAAATGGTAAACAATGGTTTTCCTGGATAGCCCTCAGGGATGAAGTAAACGCTGTTTTGTTTCTGCTTGATCAAACGGATCTTTCGGGAATGTTCAATCTCACTGCTCCGGAGCCGATGCAGATAAAAGACTTCCTCAAGGTTTTTGGAAAAGTCATGAACAGGCCATCATGGTTGCCGCTTCCACGGCCTGCCCTCAGACTTTTCCTGGGAGAAAGAGCAGATGCCCTGCTGCTCGCCAGCCAGAAAGTGATTCCTAAACGCCTGACCGATAACGGATTTCAATTTGAGTTCCCCGAGGCAAATAAAGCCCTGGGTTCGATGTATTCCTAATTTTGTTTAATATTTTTACATATTCATTGAACATATTAGGCCCCAATCTGTTTATGGGATAACTGAAATCCAGCAATCAGCTTTGATCCATGAAAGAACCCATTTCCATATTCTGGTTCCGGCGAGATCTCCGGACTGTTGACAACGCAGGACTTTATGCTGCCTTACAAGGCCAATATCCTGTGTTGCCGGTTTTCATCTTCGACACCGGGATACTGGACAACCTGGAAAAACCCTACGACAGAAGGGTTTCGTTTATACACTCCCGCATCGCCGGTCTGAAAAAGGAACTTGAAACTTACGGTAGCAGCCTGCTCACATTGTATGGAAATACTGAGCAGATCATAGAATCCCTAACCTCTCAGTACACGGTATCGGCGGTTTATATTAACCATGATTATGAACCATACGCCATCCGAAGGGATCATAACATAGCCCGGATCCTTTCATCAAAGGGCATTGCTTTTCACACCTTCAAAGACCAGGTCATCCTGGAAAAAAATGAGGTTATGAAGGATGATGGCAAACCTTATAGTATCTTCACTCCATACATGAAAAAGTGGAAAGCGAAATTGGATTTGGCTGCAATCCAGGAATATCCTTCGGAAAAGCACCTCAACCGCTTGCTGAAGACCCAGCCATTTCCTTTGGTTTCACTTGAAGACATGGGATTTGTTGCAGGGGATGGGCATTTTCCTGAAGGAACCATCGATACTGACATCATCGGGAAGTACGATCAAACGCGCGATTATCCGGCTCTGAACGGAACCAGCCGTCTGGGGCCGCACCTCAGGTTCGGGACCATCAGCATCCGGGACCTGGTCAAAACGGCTGCAAGCCTTAACGAGACTTTTCTTAACGAGCTTATCTGGCGTGAGTTTTATATGATGATACTCTGGCATTTTCCGTTTGTGGAGGGAAGGGCTTTCCGGCCGGCTTACGACAACATGCTCTGGAGAAACAACGAGGAAGAGTTTATGGCATGGTGCAACGGACAAACAGGCTATCCCCTTGTGGATGCCGGCATGCGCCAGCTTAACCAAACAGGATATATGCACAACCGTATCAGGATGATATGCGCCAGCTTCCTGACAAAACACCTGTTGATTGACTGGCGCTGGGGTGAAAAATATTTTGCAGACAAACTGCTTGACTTTGAATTATCGTCAAACAACGGAGGATGGCAATGGGCAGCCGGCACCGGGTGCGATGCCGCTCCCTATTTCAGGATTTTCAATCCCGAAAGCCAGCAAAAGAAATTCGATCCCAGGAAGGAGTATATAAGAAAATTTGTTCCCGAATTCGATACTGCTTCTTATCCCAAACCCATTGTTGAACACAAATTTGCGAGAGAAAGAGCGCTAAAGGCCTATCAGGAGGTTTTGTAAAATGAAGAAACATAAAATAACACTTACATTGATATTCATGGTTGCATCGTTGATTACGCTGCACGCACAAACGGGGTCGGTAAAAGGAAGAATATTCAACACCAACACCAACGAACCCATTCCATTTGCCAATATCATTATCACCAATACCTCGATTGGTACTACATCGGATTTTGATGGTAACTTTACGTTTACCGGACTCAATCCGGGATTTGTAACCCTTACTGCTACGGCAGTCGGTTACCAGAACCGCATCACCGAGGAGGTTGCTGTAACCAATGTAGGGGCCGTATTCCTCGACATACCTATGACCCCTGCACAAGTCCAGTTACAGGAGGTGGTAGTCAGGTCTAGTCCGTTTGAGCGTGATAACCAGAGTCCTGTAAGTATCCGGTCCCTTGGAGTCTCTGAAATTGAGAAAAATCCGGGCTCCAACAGGGATATTTCCAGGGTTATTCAAAACCTCCCGGGTGTTGCCTCCAGCGTTTCATACCGCAACGACATTATTGTCAGGGGTGGTGGCCCAAGCGAAAATAAATTCTATCTGGAAGATGTCGAGATACCAACCATCAATCATTTTTCCACACAAGGTGCTTCGGGTGGGCCCGTAGGCATCATCAATGCCGATTTCCTCCGGGAAGTAGATCTGTATTCGGGCGCATTTCCTGCAAGCAGAGGCAATGCACTCAGTTCTATCCTGGAGATGAAAATGAAGAATGGCAATCCCGAACGGACAATCATCAGGGGAACCGTAGGAGCATCCGACCTGGCGCTTACCATGGAAGGACCATTGGGGAAGAAATCAACCTATATAATCTCTGCCCGCAGATCTTACCTGCAATTCCTCTTTGATGCTCTCGGACTTCCTTTCCTGCCCACTTACAACGATTTCCAGCTGAAAAACCGGATCATCCTGGATGAAAAAAATACGCTGACCTTTATCGGATTAGGCTCTATCGACGATTTCAGGCTAAATACAGGACTAAAAAATCCAACAGAAGACCAACAGTATATTTTAAGCTTTCTTCCATCCAACAAACAGCGTACATATGCTATCGGGGCCGTTTATAAACATTTCGGAAGCACCGGGAATCATACCTTTGTTTTAAGCCGCAACTTCCTGGATAACCGCTCGATAAAATACCGCAATAACGACGAAAGCTCCGAAGCCAATAAAACTTACGACTATACCTCCCAGGAAGCTGAGAATAAGCTAAGATATGAACACGACCTCAACCGCGAAGGTTTTCGCCTGAATTACGGAGCCGGGCTCGAATATGCAACCTATTCTAATGAGACATACCTGCTTTCTTACGACGATAAGGGACCGGTTACCATTAACTACGACAGCAACCTGGATCTGTGGTCATGGAATCTGTTTGGTCAGATAACCCGTGGGTTTTTCCGGGAGCGCTTATCGCTATCCCTTGGTGTACGTGCTGATGCAAACAATTATTCATCCACGATGAACAACCTGCTGAAGCAAATTTCACCCCGTTTTTCCGCATCCTGGGTGATGGCGGACAACTGGTACCTGAATTTCAATACCGGCAGATATTATCAGCGACCGGCATTTACAACACTGGGATTCAAAAACAACCAGGGGGAGCTGGTTAACCGTGACAATGACCTCACATACATCCGTGCGGACCATATTGTCGGAGGTATTGAATACAGCCCCAATCCCGACGTACAGTTTTCGCTGGAGGGATTCATCAAATACTACGACGATTATCCTTTTTCCGTGACCGACTCCATCAGTCTGGCCAGTAAAGGTGGAGGTTATGGCACATTTGGAGATGAAGAGGTCATCTCTACATCCAAAGGACAGGCATTTGGAGCGGAAGTATTCGCCAGGGGAAAGGTCTTCGACCGCATCAGCACAATACTTTCGTACACTTTCGTAAGAAGCAAATTCCAGGATAAGAATGGGATATACATTCCATCTGCCTGGGACAACAAACATATACTTAACCTGACAGCCAGGACAAGCTTCCGCGGAAACTGGGATGTGGGAGCACGATGGAGATATGTTGGCGGAGCTCCTTACACGCCATGGGACATCAACAAGTCGAGCCTCGTACAAGCATGGAATGCCAATGGCAGGGGATATCTTGATTTCGATGAATTCAACACCTTGCGTCTTAGATCATTCCACCAGCTGGATATACGCGTCGATAAATCCTGGTTCTTTAAAAACTGGTCATTAACCTTTTATCTCGACATCCAGAATGTTTATAATTTTAAAGGAGAAGAACCCGATAACCTTATACAGGTAACAGATGCCAGTGGTAATCCCATTATCATCAACCCATCGGATCCGGTTGACCAGCAACGTTATCTTCTCAAGGAGATACCCAGCGAAGCCGGTACCATTCTGCCAACATTAGGGGTTATCGTTGAGTTTAGTGTATTTAATAAGAAAAACAAAAAGTAAATCCTATGCGATACATTGCCATTTCTATAGTGTTAGCTTTTCTGGCAACTGTAGTTTTTGTATCCTGCAGTTCTTCCAGGAAATCAGGTATTGACCCTGAAGAAAACTTCGTTTTATCCACATTACCCGACAGCACCGGCAGGCCGGTTGAAATAACCTTCCGTAAAGGCCCTTCCTTTAATTATCCTTTACTTGCAATCTGGGTTGAAGATATGGACAGTAACTACATTGCCACATTGTATATAGCAGAATCCATAGGCAAAGGAACATTTCAACGGGCACAAGCATCGCAAGGAAAATGGCAACCCGGAGAAGCACGGAGACCGGCCGCTTTGCCATATTGGGCGCATAAAAGAGGTGTGCAGGAAGCCGACGGACTTTATTTGCCTACTCCGGAAAACCCTGTTCCTGATGCCATCACAGGCCCTACCCCAACCGGGAATTTCACCCTGAAGAGTTTTATCCCGGATCGTAACGATGACCAAATACGTATCCTGCTGGAGATTAACCAATCATGGGACTGGAATGAATTCTGGACAAACAACAAGTACTTAAACGACAAGGAATACATGTCGTCAAGCCAGCCTGCAGTGGTTTATGAAGCCATCATCGATCCTGCTTACATGCAGGATGAATACATCATGAAACCCATAGGCCATAGCCATTACAGCGGGAAAGACGGTAAACTGTACCGGGATCTGGAAACGCTTACATCGGCATTGGAAATCAGTGCCGTGATCAAAATTCGCTTCCCGGAGGAGCAATAATCACCTTCAACCCGGAAGTGATCCCTATTTTGAGATCATCAATGGCCTCCCTTCTTTTTAAAGGATTGCCTTCCAACCGGGCACAAATGCAATTGGCATCTTCATCTGATGCTGTATTCGTAAGAATATAGTCGTTCAGAGTAGACAGGTCTTCTGTTTCTCCGATGTCTATCACATCGTGATGACTTTTATCGTTATCATCTGTCCTTCTGGCGATGATATATACTCCTCCCTCCCTCTTGAACTGACCGGCAGCAGTAAACGAATAGAACCGGTAATGCTTCCCGGAACGCCCCCGCAAATAAAACATCTTAATTTCTCCCATATAGAAAGAGGATTTTGTTTGTACTAAAATTACAACAAAAAGTATTGATTTGCAAGAAGAAAATTCTTGTAAGGAATGTTAAAATTGTGCCCCCGGCCCCTCTTCGATCATAACACCTCACCCCCGGCCCCTC
>JAHJRE010000177.1 GCA_018831055.1 Bacteroidota bacterium | reverse complement strand
GGGTTGGTGGTGGGCTGGGAGCAGGATGCAGGTTGCAAGTTACAGGGGGTTGGGGTGTGAGGTACTGGCGTGGGTGGGTTGTTTCGGCTTACGCCGGGACGCCTCCAATTTTCTACTATGTTTTTGATCTGAGAAAAATTCATTATATTTGGACAAATTTGCAATTGAACTGAAAATATGCCTAAAATATTTGTTCCAAGGTTAATAACCGACGAAGCACTGGCTTCTTTTAAAGAATTTCCAGTACTTACTATTAGTGGACCACGGCAATCAGGTAAGACAACACTTGCCAGACATCTATTTGGTGGTCTGGCGTATTTCAATCTGGAAAATCCCGACACATTAGAATTAATAACTTCAGATCCCAGGGCTTTTTTAAACAGAAATTCTAAAGGAGCTATTTTAGATGAGATACAGAAAGCACCGGAATTATTATCTTACATTCAGACAAGCGTTGACGAGAATCCTGAATGTAAGTTCATCTTAACAGGAAGCAATCAGTTTTCCATGCTTGAAAAGATTACCCAGTCAATGGCTGGCAGAACAGCAATATTAAAATTGCTGCCTTTTTGTTTGGATGAAATATCAAAAGTATCTCCGGATCTGTTAGCAGAAGAATTAATTTACAAAGGAGGGCTTCCTGTAATATATTCAGAAGGTCGGGATCCTGTCAGAACATACAGAAACTACTACGAAACATATATAGAAAGGGATGTCAGATCACTGATCAATATAAGAGATCTATCTCTTTTCAGGAAGTTCATGAGACTGTGTGCCGGACGGACAGGTCAGATTTTCAATGCAAGTCAGTTGGCCAACGAAACAGGTGTGGCAGTGAATACGATTAAATCTTGGATTTCTGTGCTTGAGACTTCATTTATCATATACATGCTTCCTCCATGGTTCGATAGCATAACAAAAAGGCTTATAAAATCGCCTAAGTTATATTTTTATGATGTAGGGCTTGCTTCATACCTCCTGGGGATAAGAAATGAAAACCATGTCCAGCGAGACCCGTTAAGGGGTGCGCTTTTTGAAAACCTGGTTATGAATGAATTGATTAAAAGATATTTCAATTCCGGATTATCCCCGGAAGTATATTTTTACCGTGATAAAAACGTTAATGAAATTGATGCTTTACTGAATCAGGCGCGGAAATTCATACCTGTTGAAATTAAAGCATCAGAAACATTTCATGGCGATTTCCTGAAAAACCTGAATTACATTCGCAAGATCTATCCCAATCGCATCATCCGTTCCATCTTGGTTTATGCTGGCCAGGAAGAACAGGAAAATGAAGACATCAGCATCATCAACTATAAGAAGCTTTACCATAAAATCAAACCATGAGTTTGCAAATGTCAATATGGAATATTATGTGGTAAATAAGGCTGTAGGAGGGGATGCCCCGTCCCGGCTTACGCCGGGATGACGCGGTAAGCATAATAAAGAAAAACAGCGGCGGCGGCCGCAGGCCGCCGCCGCTCCCTTTATTTTACTCGCCGGCCCGTCATCCCGCTGAGCGAAGCGAAAGCGGGATCTCATGGATGTTATGCGCCGTACCGTCATCCCGCTGAGCGGAGCGAAAGCGGGATCTCATAGATATTATGCGCCGTACCGTCATCCCGCTGAGCGAAGCGAAAGCGGGATCTTGTGGAGGTGCTGGGTTACTGGGATGCTGGGGTACTGGGTTACTGGGAATTAATGATAATATGTGTAAATCTATGTAATCTGTGTTTGAGAATATCCTATTAATGGTTTATTGCCGAATGTTATTTGTTGATTGTTAATATTTTAGATGAAGAATGTTTTATGTATTTTGAGAAGGGAGGTGAAAATACAAAATTTGCCTTGTTGTGAAAGGGCATTTAGTATCCCTAAACTGTACATAATTCCCTTAAATCCTGTTCCATTTGCTCAACGATTACCGGGAATAATTCATTGATATGTCTTAAGGAATCTTCTACTTCATGGGTCAGGGTTTTATCGTATTTTAAATTGTTGATGATTTTCAAATCGTTCATCAATGATTCGATACGGAGGAGAACAAATGAGGACTTCATAATATGCGCCATATCGGAAACTCTGTCAAGGTCCCCCTCCGAATAATACTTGTTCATCCTTTCCAGGTATCCCGGGGTTATTTCCAGGAACTTTTGCAGTGAACTTCTGATCATAGCTTCGTTATTGCCAAAAGTTCTTTCCAGGATGCTGAGATCATAGAACTTGCCATTATCCGATCCGGTTTTCAGGCTATCCTGGCTATCTGGAAGATTACGAATTTCAATTATTTCTGCGATCTTTATGATAATATTCCTGGAGTCGGGAGATTTTAAGATCAGATCGTCCATTCCCTCTTCCTTGCACATTCTGATCGTTTTTGGGTTGTCATTGCTTGAGTATCCTATAATAACCGGATCATTACCGAATTTTTTTCTGATTATCCGGGTGGCAGTGATACCATCCATTTCCGGCATATTCAGGTCCATCAGGATAAAATCGTATTTCTTCATCGAAATACTTTTGATTGCTTCAATACCGTTAAAAGCAAGATCACTATTGCAATCGTGTTGTGCCAGGATATTCTGGGTAATTTCAATGATGGTTTCATCATCATCTACGATTAGGCATTTTTTTCCGGATAGTATTTTGCTTGCTTTAAGGAATTTCTGCTTGTCGTTATCGGAAATTGCAAGCAGTCCGTTCATTTTTTGGATCAATTCTTCCTTTTTAAAAGGCTTCAGCATGTATCCATCCATTCCGGCGTCGAAACATGAATTCAATGTTTCTTTTACTGCTTCAGCGGTAAGAGCAATTATCGGGACATTACTTTTTAATTTTTCGCGTAATATCCTGGTAGCTTCTATACCTCCCATATTCGGCATTCTCAGGTCCATCAGGATGAGGTCGTACTGCTTTTCCTTGTTTTTTTGTATGGCCTCGAGCCCATCAGTGGCTATATCTACACTACAACCTTCATTGACCAGGATTTCATAGCCAATTTCCATATTCAGCGGGTCATCTTCCACAAGGAGAACCTTTAATCCTGGAGTAAAAAGCTTAATTTTTTCCCTTTTAAATGAATTGGTTGCAGAGGAATATGGCCGGATATTAAACTCCAGCGTGAAATAGAAAGTGCTGCCTTCTCCTTTGTGACTGTTTACCTTTATGTTTCCTCCCATCAGGGAGACAAGACTTTTGGTAATTGCCAGGCCCAATCCGGTACCACCGTATTTCGAATAAATATGGTCTTCCTCTTGCTTGAAGCTTTCAAAGATCTCTTCCTGCTTTGCGTCATCAATCCCGATTCCTGTATCTGAAACCTGAAAAAGGATCTCATAATGTTCGTCAGATTCATTCACCAAGGTGCAATTGACGGATACTTCACCCTTTTCCGTGAATTTAATGGCATTACTCACCAGATTTGTGATGATCTGGTTAATCCTTTGCTTATCTCCGATGATCTGTTTTCTGATCCGCGGATCAACAATACAGTTGATTTTGAGCGACTTAGTATCGGCATTGATCTGTAATGAGGCAACCAGCTTTTCAATATCGGTTTTCAGATCTAAAGGCACATAGTCCAGATTGAATTCCCCTGCTTCAATTTTCGAAAAATCCAGGATGTTGTTGATGATTTGCAAGAGATTGTCTGCTGAAACCCCTATTCTTTTATGGTACTTTTTCAGGGTTTCAGGAATTCCTTTATCCGCCATGATATTCAGGTTCCCGATTATGGCACTCATGGGGTTTCTGATCTCATGACTCATGGTTGCAAGGAAAGTACTCTTTGCCTTATCTGCTTTTTCTGCCCTTTCCTTTGCTTCTTTCAGTTCGTTCTCTGCTCTTTTTCTATAGCTGATGTCCCTCATCGTTCCGACAATTTTCTCAGGATCACCATTTTGGTCGTATTGCAGGTGTATGGAAAATGAGGTTGGAATATGATGTCCGTATTTGTTTTTCAACATCACTTCATAATCATATAAAACTCCGTTATTCTTGAATAATTCAGAAATAAGCTTCGATCTTTCCTCTATATTCGCATAAAAGTCTGTTAATTTTTTTCCAATCAGTTGTTCCCTGGTATAGCCTGAAATTTTCTTTATGGATGGGGTAATTTCCAGGATGGTGGCATCACCCAGGCTGACCTCGGCATATACATCCGATAAGGTCTCAAAAATGCCCCGGTATTTTTTTTCACTTTCCCTGATATCCTTTTGAATACGCTTACTTTGCGTAATATCATTGATTAATACAAGGGCTGCTTCAACGCCTTTAAAATTCATTATCCTTGCACAGATAGTTACATCAACATCCTCTCCGCTTTTCTTTTTATTTCTCCATTCTACTTCTTCGATATCGGCAGGAGAACTTTCAGTGATTGAAGAGCTGTAGGTAAAAATATCTCCCGGAATAAAAGCCGAGGCGCTCATAGTTTTGAGTTCACTGAACCTGAACCCGTATTTGTTTTTGAAAGCATCATTGGCAGCCATGATCCTGTATGTTTTCACTTCGATGATGATCATGGGAAGAGGATTGTGATCGAACAACAGTTTATGCTGTTGCTCCGATTTCATTCTTTCTTCGGCCTCAAATACGGAAGCCTCATGGCTCAGATTTGCTTCCAGGGAGGCTGTAAACTTCCTGATTACTTTTATAAGCTTGCTGATCTCAATTTTATCCATCATGCCTTCATCACGGGAAGAATGCAGCTTCAGGACACCGAAATCACCCAATCTGAACAGGATAAGATTTCCTTGTTCCGTAAAGTTTTCGGTTAGCATTTCATAGTAGTTATCCTGGGTATGATAAACCGGACAGACATCTTTAAATTCAACTGCTTTAAAAACTGGGTGCAAAACAGGAATTGAGTTTTCAGAGATATTGACTTCCGGGTTTGCATAGATCAGGCTGGCCATCCCGTTATCTGGCTTCCCGGGCAGGTATTTATTTTTTATCCACACGGATACGAAATCAAGACTCTTTTTGGCCATGAGCTGCTTCAGGAAAATATTGCAGTTTTCTTTAATGTTTACCGATTCACCTATTGAAAGGGATAACTCGTATAGAGTTGAAATGTCCCTGATAATGTTGTCTTTCATGGTGTATATAGTTTTAATCGAGCAACCCGACCACAATGGTCTTATTCAGAAACTCAAGGTATCCCTGCTGGGCGGCAATTTCACCCAATGTAAGAGCTCCTTTTAATAGCAGACCGGGATTGGCTTGCTGGATCGCATTGTGTACTTCATTAATTTCAGTGTTATAGGCATCCTGCAGGAACAAAACCCTTGAGATACAGTCGAAGACAATCGCATGATTGGCGGTGGATTGTGTTTCGAGACAATTAAGGGTTGCATTCCTGGCAGCTTCCGTCAGTAATGTGCTTTCTCCTCTAAGTATTGCCAGGACAGAGTTTTCTGGGACTTCCCCCACGCAAACCAGTGCGCCGTCATCATTTACCGTTATTGGATCACGAACTATACATTCGGTCCGTTCACGCGAGATCCCAAATGGATATGCTTTTGATACATCGAAGAAGTTTTCGCCGGTAATAACCCTTCCTGAATCATTTTCCACAACTTCTTTATATACACTGAAAGCGTTTTTCCAGTTGAGCTCGTAAATAGTGTTTTTATGGGTTTTGGTTGCAATAAATGGGCCGTCGACCCTGGCCCATCCATGCTGTACACCAAGGCGGCCGGGCGAATTGATGATGGCCACAACGGCAGCATCCTGATGGATCCCCTGGTTCGTGATCAGGCAAGGTTGTTGCTGCAGGCTCATTGAACCCGCTCCCCCTCCGATGTAATTCACAGAGTTTCCAAGTTTATGGTAGAGATTCGATAGAAAATGGGAGATATTCGATGCCAGCCCGTCAAGCAATACCACTGCCGTGAGTTTGTCCCCGCTTTTTACAATGCTTTCATGATTCCTGAACATAAACCCGTCATCACCCATGTTTTTAACGATCACCGGCTCCGAAACGACCGGTAACCTGCTCACAAGAACCCCTTCTTCAAATTTTTCGTTCCCATATAATATTCCGGGGAAGATCCCGCCTATGAATTTCCAGTTTTTTCTGTTCATAGCAGATACCAACTCTTCCAGATCGGGATGTTCCTTTTCCGCTATCATCACCATCAGGATTTCACCCTCTGAAGGTGCAATCGTTTCCATTTGCTCTGTTATCCTGCTTATTTCCTTTTCTCTTATATACATTTTTAAATATTTTGGCATATATCTATATCCAAAAACGTTCCATTTTACATCTAATTATTTAAAATGCAGAATAACAGGAAGATAAGGATGATTTTCGTTGAAATTATTTTCCCAAAATGAAAAAAATGTCTAAAAATGGTACAAAAAGAAAAAGAATTGCTTACGGCATGGCTTTCAGAGATTGTGTTTTTTGATCATTCGGTAAATGGTTGATTTGCCGATATCCAGTTTTTCAGCCACGGTGATGGCATTATGGTTATATTTTTCCAGGAAATGCTTAATGATCTGGACAGTATAGTTTTCCAGGGTTGTCTCCATATTCAGGAAACCGGTAGGGGGTTCGGGGGAATGAAAGGAGATTTCGCCGGCCTCGATCTGGTTGTTATCCGACATAACTACGGCCATTTCGATGATGGCTCTCAGTTCCCTTACGTTTCCCGGGAAATGGTAGGAAAGTAGTTTTTCCTTGGCTTCCCTGGAGAATGAATAAGTTTTGAAATTGTTTTCTTTACAGAAGTTATCTGCAAAATATCTTGCCAGTTGCAGGATGTCGTGTCCCCTTTCCCTGAGGGCAGGAAGGTTTATAGGTATGCCCAGAATTCTGTAGTACAGGTCCTTTCTGAAATTGCCGGCCCGGACTTCATCTGCAAGGTCTTTATGGGTTGCGGTGATCACTCTCACATTGAGTTTGATGATCTTATTGCTTCCAATTCTTGAAATTTCTCTTTCCTGGAGGGCTCTAAGGACTTTAGCCTGCATATTCATGCTCATATCGGCAATTTCATCAAGCAAGAGGGTACCGTTATTGGCTTCTTCGAACTTGCCAGTTCGTCTGGCGCCGGCTCCTGTGAAGGCCCCTTTCTCATGACCGAACAATTCACTCTCGATAAGTTCTTCGGGGATGGCACTTACATTGACAGGAACAAATGGATTTTTCCTGCGTGATGAGTTATAATGTATGCTTTTGGCTATCAATTCTTTTCCTGTGCCGGTCTCACCGTAAATAGAGATATTGATGTTGGAGTCGGTAGCCTTTTTCATGATCGAAAAGACCTTTTTCATTACCTCACTGTTTCCTATAATCGCACGGGAGAACTCATATTTGCCTCCCATTTCATCTTTCAGTCTGATGTTTTCCTCTCTCAGCTCAAGGTTTTCTTTAAGTATCCTGAGCACATTCCAGAGTCTGTCGAGGGCATCCTCATCCTTCACGATATAGTCGTAGGCACCTTCTTTGATCAGGTCGACAGCGGTGGCGACTTCCCTTTGTCCGCTGATAATGATGACAGGTATTTCAGGAAACCTCTTTTTGATCCTGCGCATGCACTCCAGTCCGTTCATATCCGGGAGCGAGTAATCGAGGGTGATGACCGAAGGTGCTTTAAAAAGGTTTTCCAGGCAGGAAGAAGCATCATGAAACTTCTCAACCTCATAATCGGGATTTTTCAGCAGGTAATGCTCAATGATCCCTGCATACCAGGTATCATCTTCAACAACAAAGATCTTAAGACTGCTCATGGCATGGTTGTTTTTGGGATTATACGATCAAAATGGGAAAGGGTTGTCGGGATGGGAAAGGGATGTCCCGGCTTACGCCGGGATGCCCCGGTTTCCACCGGGGTGACGGGGTAGCAGATCCCGGCTTACGCCGGGATGCCCCGGTTTCCACCGGGGTGACGGGGTAGCAGATCCCGGCTTGCGCCGGGATGACGGCGGGATGCCTAACAAAAAACAGCGTAGGGCGGCGGGCGAAGCCCGCCGCCCTACGCCCTTTCTAATCACACGGGGTACCGTCATCCCGCTGAGCGAAGCGAAAGCGGGATCTCATGGATGTGCTGGGGTGCTGCCCCGGTTTCCACCGGGGTGACGGGGAAACAGATCCCGGCTTACGCCGGGAT
>JAHJRE010000176.1 GCA_018831055.1 Bacteroidota bacterium | reverse complement strand
CTGAGAACCAATTATATTTCTGTCGACTATCCTCCTGTAGCTGATTTTGAAGCAGATCAAACTACTATATTCCAATTTGAATTTGTAACATTTACCGATCTTTCAACAGGAAATCCAACTTCCTGGACATGGACCTTTGAAGGTGGCGACCCTGCAGGATCCAATATTCAGCAACCCGGAGAAGTAACCTATGAAGTAAACGGGGTATATGATGTGACCCTGACGGTTAGCAATGATTACGGTCAAAGCACAGAAACCAAAACCGATTATATCGATGTTCTTCCTGTAGGAATTGATGAAATTAATTCGGGGCAGGGATTTACCATTTACCCAAATCCCGGAAGGGAAGTGTTTATGATCCACCGGCAAAGCAATACGGATTATGAGATCAGGATTTTTAATCTGCTGGGTGAACAAGTGTTTGAAGGTGCCTTGAACGGACAGGAAGCCCGTATTAATCTCAGTGGTTTGAACAGAGGATTGTATATTGTAAGACTTGCGGCATCGGATAGCGATCAGGTGGCTACAGCAAAGCTGGTGATAGAATAGTATTGTTAAACTCTGCGGGAAGCTGTGAATAAGGCAGTTTCCCGCAATAAATAATTTCATTATGAAGCGTTATTTACTGACCATCGCACTTATTGCCGGATCATGGGGATTGTTATTTTCCCAGAATCTGGTACAAAACGGGGGACTGGAGTCCTGGGTTAACCCAACCACCCCGGAAAACTGGGATAAAGCCGAGAACATAAGCCAATCGGATGTGATCGTTTTCAGTGGGATGTATTCTGCTGAACATACTTCAGCGGATGCTACCAAAGATTTACAACAGGATGTGGAAGGTATCATCGAAGGTGTGAATTACCATATCAGTTATCGCTATTTTGACAACGATCCTGAAGCAAGGACAAGGATATGGTCATACTGGCTAAGCGGGGGCTCAACTCTGACTGCCAATGAGGCTGAATTAAGGCCTAATGTTTATTCGGAAGACAATCCCGACTGGCAGGTTTTTGATGTAACACTAACCGCACCGGCTACCGCGGATGCATTCAGGTTCGAGGTGAGGGTTTATAAGCAGGATAACGTTTTCGGCGGTTCGGTTTATTATGATGATTTCGTTGTGGAGCAGGCCGGGGTTGATCCGGAGCCATCCGCTTATCCTGTGAATTTCATCGCTACCCCGGAAAATGTGTCCATTACCCTTTCCTGGCTGGATGCAACCGGAACCCAACTTCCGGGAGCCTACCTGGTGCTCGCAAGCAGTACCGATAATATTGTGCCTCCTGTGGATGGGACACCGGTAGAGGACGATACTGATCTCAGCGACGGGACCGGGGCACTTAATGTGTTTTATGGAGTTGAAACCTGCACTTTTGCCGGCCTTGAAGGTAACTCCACGTATCATTTTGCCATTTTCCCTTACACCAACGGTGGGGCAAACATCAATTACAAAACAGACGGTGCCTGGCCTGAAGCACAGGCAACCACTGCAAACATCGCAGTAATTGAAACGGAAAACTTCAACAATAGCTGGGGTGCCTGGACAGCGGTCAGCGTCACAGGAGCCCAGGTTTGGGAAAGAGACAACAATTACGGTTTGGAGGGGACTCCATGTGCAAGAATGAGCGGGTACGAAGGGGGATCAAATGCCAATGAAGACTGGCTTATTTCACCTGCCATGAACTTCTCAAATTATGAAAACGAACTCCTGTCTTTTTTTACTGCACAAAACTACACCGGACCGGAACTGGAAGTTCTGATCTCTACCGATTACGATGGTTCTGGCAATCCGGCATCGGGCACATGGACCAGCCTTACCGGAACCCTTTCCGGCGGAAGCTGGGAATGGACATTCTCCGGAGATATAGATGTTTCCGCTTATAACGGAAATGCTGTTTATGTTGCATTCAAATATACTTCAAACGCTTCAGAAAGTGCTACCTGGGAAGTTGATGATATCCTGATTACCGGAACGGAACTGGTGGGTATCCATAATCCGGAGTTAAAACCGACAGGATTGGAAATATTCCCGAATCCGGTTACGGAATCATTTACTGTAATGACATCAGGAGATCTGACCCTGGAAAAAATTGAAGTGTATTCTATAACGGGTAAGCTGATCTGGACATCGGGGAAAGACGGTATTCCACCGGCTATCTCCGCCCAAACCTGGAAGACCGGAACTTATTTGCTGGTAGGAACGTTTTCTGACGGATCCGCTTACAGCACCAAATTCCTGAAACAATAAAGATCTCAATAATATTATTAAAGCTGCCTCAATTAGCCAGGCAGCTTTTTTTATTTAATTTTACAGGATGATCCAATAACAGCTATAAAAGCATGTTATTTACCATATGCCCGCAGTTTTATGAAGCGTAAAATCATTGCGTTATTTTTTCTGATTTGGTCTGCCTTAACATTGGTTTCGCAGGAACCTGCCATTTTACGTTTGGAACTAAATGCCAGGATGAATGAGGATACCTATACCCTTATCCCATGTGGAGAAAATGGTTTTATTGTTTTTTATCAGGGTTTTGAGGATAAATCAGGAAATATGAGCTGGCATTTTGCCATGTTTGATAATCAGTTAAAAGAACTATGGATACGGGACACGGTATTGCCCAATGGATTGGTGTATAATGGCTATTATTATGAAGATGATTTGCTTTATATGCTGTATTATCATGAAGGCCGCGGGGGATCGGGGGATTATAATGCAAAAATATTAACGGTTGCACTAATGGAAGGAATGATTTCCACGAAAGAAACCATGTTTCCTGAAAAGTCAACCATTGGAGGTTTTACGGTCAGAAATAACAAAGCAGTAACCGGAGCCACAGACAAAAAGAATGTAGGTTATCTTATTTTTACCGATCTTTCTTCAGGTGAAAGTGTTACAACAGAAATAGATCTGGAGGGGGCATCCATCCTCAGGAATATTTACCTGGATCCGGATCAGGAACTTGGCTATGTTTTAGTTCAGAATATCCTGAACAAGGAAAATTCGGGATATGTCATTTTACCATTTGATTTACACGGGAGGATAAAAGAAATACTTCATATTGATCCGGTTTTGGAAGGGAAATATCTTAATGATGCGGATTTATTACTAAGAGAAGGGAAAATATACATTTTCGGAACCTACGGTTCAAATCCGGCCAGGCTTAGTGGAAACACGGAAGAAGACTTTCCGGAAAGCACGGGGTATTATATGGCATGTTTTGAAAATGGGAGAGAGAAGTTCATTCACTATTACAATTTCCTGGAATTTGATAACCTATACCGTACTTTGGGAGGAAAAGATGTAACCCGGTTGCGAAAAAAAGCAGGGAAACAAGAGAGGACCGGTGAGGAGGTTTCACTTGATTACAATGTCCTATTGCATCCGGTTCTGTTATCAAACGATGTTTTCCTTGTCATGTCGGAAGCTTTCTATCCCGAATATCGGACGGTGACCGATATGTATTATGATTATTACGGAAGAATGGTTCCCCAGACATATACTGTATTTGATGGGTTTAAGTATTTTGCCGGGATCGTTTCGGCTTTTGACATGGAAGGTCAGATGGTATGGAACGGGGAAATGCCAATATGGAACATACAGACTTTTAATTTGCAGCCATATCTTCAGTTGTTTGGGGAAAATGATGAGTTTTTTATGTTTTATAACCGAAATGGCAGGATCCAATACAGCGTTTTCCGCGGAGGGTCTGAATTGGAGAAGGATGCATCGCTGGAGATAAAGTTGAAATATGATAATGATAAGCTGATTGATGACGCCCGCAGCAAGATCGTACATTGGTACAATGAGTTTTTCTTGTGTTATGGTTATCAGGAAATCAGGAATAACAGGCTGGCAAATAACCGCAGAGCTGTTTTTTATGTGAACAAGGTGGCATTGAAGTAGCAGTATGATAACACCGGTATTCAGAATAGGTAAGTTTTTGGAATACAGACTTCGTGCGAAGTCGAGGTTTGGCATTCATTCTCCTTTTGTTTATGATTTTATGGAAAATATTATCCTGGCGGATTGCAAGGATGAACGCATAAGGGAGATCGAGCGGAGGCGCCGGGGGTTATTGAGATCAGGGGAAATTTTGACACAGGATGATTTCGGTGCCGGACAGGATGGTGAAATATCTTTATCGGGAGCCAGGACTCTGCGCCAGGTTGTGCGTAAATCAGCCGTCTCAAGAAAATTTGGGAGATTGCTTTTCAGGGTAACAGAATATTATAAACCAAGGGTTATCCTGGAACTGGGGACCTCTGCCGGAGTCAGCACTTTGTACCTGGCGATGGCAAGCCCGGAAAGTATCGTGCATACCATTGAAGGCAGTGATGTGACATCAGCAGCGGCAGGAAGGTTATTTGAAGCCATGGGGATAAGCAATATCAGGAGGCATACTGGCCGGTTTGATGATGTGCTTCCAGGATTACTGGAGGAAATAGGGACAAGTCTGGATATGGTTTTCCTGGATGGGAATCATCGTTACCAGCCGACTTTGAACTATTTTCACCAATGTATACCATACCTGGCACCGGATGGTGTATTTATTCTAGACGATATATACTGGTCACCGGAAATGTACCGTGCCTGGGAGGAGATAAAAATGAATCCTGATGTAAGTACCAGTATTGATCTTTACAGGATGGGCTTGTTATTTTTTCGAAAAGGACTGCCAGATCAAGATTTTTTGATCCGGTTCTGATAAATATGTTATTTTTGTTGGTACACCTAATAAAGTGATATGAATCAGGAAGTAATCCGTTTAATCGACATTGTCAGAAATTTTCAGGTAGGCACAGAGATAGTCAGAGCTCTCCGTGCTATTTCCCTGGATATTTATCGAAATGAATTTGTTGCCCTGATGGGGCCTTCGGGGTCAGGAAAATCGACTCTGATGAATATCCTGGGTTGCCTGGATACGCCTACATCCGGGCATTATTACCTTAACGGTAATGATGTCAGCAAGCAGGGTGATAACGAACTGGCTGAAATCAGAAATAAAGAGATTGGTTTTATTTTTCAGACATTCAACCTCCTGCCCAGAAATTCGGCGCTTGAGAATGTGACTTTACCATTGATCTATGCCGGATTGAACAAGAATGCAAGGATAAAGAAGGCGGAGAAAGTTTTGGAAGATGTTGGCTTAAGTGACCGTATGCTGCACAAGCCAAACGAGCTTTCGGGGGGACAAAGGCAACGCGTTGCTATTGCAAGGGCTCTGGTCAATGAACCTTCTATCATCCTGGCTGATGAGCCTACAGGTAATCTTGACTCAAAAACATCTATCGAGATTATGGGATTACTGGAGAAAATCCATCAGGCAGGAAATACCATTATTGTTGTTACTCATGAAGAAGATATTGCCCTGCATGCACATCGAATTATTCGCATGATCGACGGCAATATTGCTTCCGATGACAAGAACAAGAATATCAGGACGATGGATTTCTACAAGGAAGTTATTGAAGAAAGCGAGTAATATTCACAGAACCTTATTCCCGGGCAAACAAAATGATGAATTCTTTGTTTGCTAAGTATGTTTAAACAGCAGGATTTACCGGGTTTCCCGGTTGTTCTGTTAATTTGCCAAAACAATGACAGACAGTTGGAAAATATATACTAAAACCGGGGATAAAGGAGAAACCTCCCTGATTGGCGGCACAAGGGTTCCTAAATATCATGACAGGATAGAGGCTTATGGCACCCTTGATGAATTGAATTCCTTCATTGGGCTGATCAGGGATCAGGACATGCAGCCTCATTATCATGAAATCCTGCTCGAGGTCCAGGACAGGCTTTTTACTATTGAATCGCAATTGGCATGGGATCCTTCAAAGGAGCTGAAAAGAGAGCTGCCAGTTATAGTGGAAACTGATGTTGAACTGCTTGAGAAAGAAATCGACCTGATGAATGAGGAATTGCAACCTCTGACATCGTTTATTCTTCCCGGTGGACATACTACTGTTTCTTATTGCCATATTGCCCGCTGTATATGCCGCCGTGCCGAAAGGCTTACCATTCGCATGTCGATAGAACATAAAGTGGATGAATTGAATATTAAATACTTAAACCGCTTGTCGGATTATCTGTTCGTATTGGCCAGAAAACTTGCACGCGATCTTAATGTTTCCGAAACCCTTTGGAAAGCAAGGGTTTAAGGGTCTTGTAATCTTTAAAAAATCACTTGACTTTTATAGGAAAAGAATTATTTTTGCAAACTACAAATTTCGCAAGCTATGTATTGGACACTAGAATTGGCTTCAAAGCTTGAAGATGCTCCCTGGCCGGCTACCAAGGACGAGCTGATTGATTACAGTATTCGTTCAGGATTACCGCAGGAGGTTATCGAGAACCTGCGTGAAATCGAAGATGAAGGAGAAGTCTATGAAAGCATTGAGGATATCTGGCCGGATTATCCGACAAAGGATGATTTCTTCTTTCACGAAGACGAATATTAACCCTATAAAGAGTCTTTTGTTAAGCCGGATTTACTGATAATCCGGCTTTATTTTTGTAAAGAAGGAGAAATGCACTTTTCCATACTTGCGAAGTTCCCTGAAATCCTCCAATTCATTAAATAGATGCCTTGCATCGTGTTCCATGATAAAAATCCCTTCATTGTCCAGCAGATTCAGTTCCAATACTTTCTGAGGAATATCAGGTAACTCTTTCATGTCATAGGGAGGATCGGCAAAAATTATATCAAATGGGCCTTTTAACCTGGGTAGCCATTTCAGAACATTTCCTTTCAGTACTTTGATATTTTCAATGCCAAACAAATTTGCAGTTTGCAGGATAAAGGTCAGGCATTGCGGATTCCGGTCGATGGCAATGATTTCTGCGGCTCCCCTGGAGGCAAATTCAAAAGAGATGCTGCCCGTTCCTGCAAACAGATCCAGCACCCGTAAACCTTCGAAATCAATACGGTTGTTCAGAATATTGAACAGGCTTTCCCTTGCCAGATCAGTAGTAGGCCTAACAGGGAGATTATTTGGCGGATGAAGGCGTCTTCCCTTGTATAATCCTCCTATTATTCGCACTTAGGTATGCTGAACAAATTAAAAAACAAATGGGAAGGCAAAGAGTCTAATACGGGGCTGTATTGAAAATGACTGTTCCTGGAAATAAATCCCAGGTTCTTAATAAACCTGTATAATTCCTGGTACATTTCATCTCTTGCCACAATATTCCCCAGAAGGATTACCCTGATAAATTCAGGATCAAGGTTTAATCGTTGCAGGGATTCAAGGACGAAAAACACGAAATCGGTGTTTTTTTCAAACGAAAATGAGTTGAAAAAGCGCAACCGGCCATCATCGAGAAACAGGATATCCCCGCTATGGCTGCGCAGATTGACGTATACCTGCTTGCCTATCTTTGAGTTTTTCAATGCCATGATAGCGCTGATCATTACGCATGACTGATGATAAATCTTAAAAGACCGGAAATGTTTTTTCAGGACGGACGTAATAGCGGCGGGATAAAGGAAGATTGAATGTGCTTCGATCACAGACACAGGATTGTGATTGATGACATGTCCTGGATTTTCCAGGGGGTGATGAGTAAAGGTAAGGTATTCCTTTAAGCGTGTAGCATCAAATTGCTCATTGGGTACAAGGGTAGAATATGGATTTTCAACAAGGACTTTAACCGACTTAAAAGATTGATCTGCATAGCCTGTTTCCTGGAGAGCATCTTCAAAACCATTATGCAGGGAAATGGATTTGCTGTCTGCATCCTCTTTCTGATAGGAATCAAAACGCATGAATTTGTTGAGATCATCGTCGAGTAAAGCAAAAGCAAAGCTATTTCCGTTGAGGTAAATTGCCAGGTGGCAACGCTCAAAGAAGTCATTGATGAATGCGATATCCTTCAGATGGTATTTTCTGATGGTATTTTCGGGCATATGTGGAAAAGGGTTTATTCCCAGTTACCGTCAGTGGATGCCTCAAGCATGGAACCTACTTTCATCCCGGGGTATTTGTCGATATCTTCCTTGGATTTTATCAGGTTCCTGATCAATTGCTCATCAAGACCCTTTAAAAAGTCGGAATAAAGAGCAGTAACCTCAAAGACATTTACGGTAATTCCACCCGATTCTATTTTCCCGGCGTCCATGTTAAAAAGCTTACCTCCGGAATAAGGTATATATTTTATGGAGTCAAGCACATAACCCGGCCTTTTGCCAAATAAAGAATCGCCTACACTGATGTAACCAATTGTGTCTTTGATAGTTTTAGTAAATGTAGTGTCAGTAGGATCCGCAATCATTTTCACAACCGGTATCTCACCGGTCCTGAGAAACTCTATCAACGTGTCAAAACTTGCTGTGTAAACATTATTAATGTTTCTGTAAATCATTTGGCTCGACCGAATATCCTTGAGTTTTTCGATCACCTGTTTTTCTCTTTGATCTTTGATCTTGTTGAACTGGATGGGGGTAATTACACTGTCAACCACCAGATATGCCAGTACAATGATAACAACTGTTAGAATGATTTTGACACCGAGGTATTTCATGACGGATTAATTTGATAATCGCAAAGGTAAAATTTTTTTATAATTTTAATACTTATGCCTGTCAAATTAAGGAAAATTTAATGCGCATTATCAAAATTAATCTCCAAGATATTCATGGCACATTTGTAACAGTTTGTCTGCCATGATGGGCTTAGAGATATAATTATCACATCCCGCCTTGTAACATTCCCTTGGGTCGTCATTCAGGGCATAGGCTGTTTGTGCAATAATGATAATATCCTGGTTCAGTTCTTTAATGATTTTGGTAGCGGTATACCCGTCCATACCTGGCATCCGCATATCCAAAAGAATTAGGTGGTATAATGCAGGATCCTCTTTAATAATTTCCAGAGCTGATTCAGCCGATTTGCAAGTAACAACGTCGGCTCCTGTCTTCTTCAGTACGATATACAGGAATTGTAAAACACTGTTGTCATCGTCTACTACCATTATTCTTTTTCCGGGCCAACGGTACATCAGTTTAGCTGTTTCCAGGGGATATTGGTAGCGCATGTCCTCTTCAGGAAGAATAACCGGTATCCTGAAAGAAAATACCGAACCTTCGTTTTCACGGGAATCAACCTGAATGCTTCCTCCCATCTTCTCTACAACAGCTTTTGATATGGCAAGTCCTACCCCTGTGCCCCCGTATTTTCTTGTATTGCCTTCATCAACCTGCCTGAACCGTTCGAAGATATGCTCCAATTGGGATTCATTCATCCCTATTCCGGTATCGGAAACATAAAATTGAATAAAATGATTCTCAACAGTATATCCTGTTACAATTTCTCCCCTTTCGGTAAACTTTATTGCGTTGCTCACAAGGTTCATTAATACCTGTTTGAGCCTCTGGGAATCGATTAAGAATTTTTTACTCTCATCCACATTCCCTTTTACCATTTTTATCTTCAGATCATTCTTTCTTTGGCTTTCCTTTACGCTTTCGAAATCTCCCACCAGGTTTTGCATAAAATCATGGAGTATGCAAATCTGTGGGTTCATTTTCAGATCACCCGATTCTATGCGGGAAAGGTCTATGATGTCGCTTATGATATTCAGAAGATTTCTGCCATTGTTGATGATAGTGTCAATGAAATCTTTGCGGTTATCCTGGGAGAGGCTGTTTTCCTTCAGCAATTCGGCAAAACCCATGATGGCATTTAGAGGGGTGCGAATTTCGTGCGACATATTTGTAAGGAAGGCTGTCTTCAGGCGGTCGGATTCTTCAGCTTTTTCCTTGGCTTTGATAAGATCGCCTTCCATTATCTTGCGGTCGGTGATATCCCTGAAGATTCCGAGGGTACCGATAAACATTCCATGCAGATCATAGCGTGGAGAAGCAGTGACCAGGAGGATCTTTCTTGTTCCCTGGGCAGATATGATCTGCAATTCATACAGAGTACTCTTACCCTCTTCTCTGTTTTTGGTTTCCTCAATTACCCTTTCAATCGATTGCTGATCGAGAAATTCCCTGAGGTTTTTGCCGTTTAGTTCTTCCCTTTTCAGGCCGAAGATCTCAGCACCTTTATCGTTTACAAAGATGAAACTCTCATGCATGTCGACAATCCCTACACCTTCCCCAAGGGCATCGATCAGGTCACGGTATTTGAACTCGCTTAATTTGAGTTTTTCTTCTGTACGTATCCTCAGTTTGACATTTTTTTCCGTTTCCAGCCTGGCAAACAGGATCGGAGCTATATACCGGGCTATGGATTCGAGCTTGTACTGATCTTCCTCCAAGAATCCATTTTCCTTGTTCCCAAGGACGAATTGCCCTATTATTTCCTGTTTATAAATGATAGGGGTACAGATGGCCGAATGAAGGACTATGTGCCCAACGGGAAATTCAAGATTATGATTCTTAATAAAGGTCTTTCTTTCCAGCAGGGTTTTTCCCCAGATACCTCCCCATTGTTCCGGTGTGAAAACAAAGGTTTTTCCCGGAATGTTGCATTCATCCCAGATATCGTAAGTCATACTGGGGATCTCAAAATGTCCGTCCTGGTTGATAAATCCAAAAAGCCCGTATGGACATGAAAAGGTCCTGAGAAGGATTTCCAGAATCCGCTGGTAAACATCATTGCCCTCTGCCAACAGGAAGGCATGGCTAAGATCGTGATGCAGACGTATGCTTTCCTGGCTTGTTTTAAGTTGCTTTTCCGCAGCTTTTTTCTCGGTAATATCCCGCACTGCTGTAACCCTTACCTTTTCTCCGTCGTATTCAACATCCCGTGATTCAATCTCCACCGGAATGCGGACTCCGTCTTTTCGTTTTGCCTCTATTTCGTATGGTTCTGCTACTTTATTGTCGATCCGGTTCGTAATTGCAGGAAGGTATTCCGGGGGTACCATCTTGTCCACGACATTTTTCCCTAATAATTCCTCTTTACGATATCCGAATATGTTAAGGAAAGAATCGTTAACATCGATCACAAGCCCCCGCTGATGAATAAGTATACCTTCAAAGGTAAGGTCCGACAGCATACGATAGCTCTTCTCTTTCTCGATTAGCTTCCGGTTGATGCTTCGTATCTGTTCATAGGCAATGTCGAGCTTCTGAAGTTGTTCCTCCAGTTTGAGCTTTTGCTTTTGTATTTCTTTTTGCTGATTTTCGATCTCCCCATAAGATTCCCTCAACCTGACCTGGGTATTTCTCAGTTCTGTGACATCCAGATGATATTCCAAAGCGGCAGCTAGCTTGCCTTTTTCGTCAAAAATAGGATTGCAATGGACCTCCACCAGTCTTTCCATACCCTCAGCATCATAATGAATATGTTCAACCACGGCAGGTTTCTTTGTTTTTTTCAGGATCTTCAGGGGGCAGGGATGTTCATTGGTGTTGCAAGGTTTACCTGTACGGTGTGTAAGGGCATAACAGGATAAAGTACCTTTGTGGCTTTCATCATTTAATTCCATGGCGGCCGGATTCGCCAGTAGAACTTCAAATGATTCAATATCAATAACAAACATGGGATAAGAAAAAGATTCAAATAGAATCCCTATCAACTCCTGTTTGCCGGTTTGTTTCATAATATTTCCCTCACAATATTATGCCGTCGGGTTTCTCAACATGCCTGGAAGAGAAATGAGCCTGACAATGAAAACAGATTATGCTTTTCGATCGATTTGATTTATGTTAATAACGCCCTAATGCACATACGAATATACAATAAATATTTGCAAAAGTAAAGAGCTTTATTAAAGATTTTTTCTTCTATTGAAAATTCGCAGGTAATTACCTTGTTTATAATGGGTTTTAACTGAAAATTTGTATACTTTTTTTTTAGTATAGGCTGTTTTTTACATGGAATGTTTCTATATTCTTAAATCCATATAGGAAGGAATATCCTGTAAAAACTCAATGCGCTCTTCCCGGATGAATATCCGGCTGCAGAAATGGGAGATGCCGTTGGTGACGGTAAGGTAGGGCGATTGCCACTTCATGTTATAGCGGGCTGCCTGGTCGAATACTTCCTGGGTGATTTTAACATCGGGTGCCTTACATTCTACGATCATGAGTGGTTGGCCCTGCGGATCCGATGCCAGGATATCGGCGCGAAGGCTCAGCCCGTGTATGCGGAATGAGGCTTCCACACGCAAAAGGGTTGCAGGATATTTTTTTCCCCGGATAAGATATTGCAGAAAATTTTGCCTAACCCACTCCTCCGGTGTCAGAGCAACATATTTTTTTCTGACGGGATCGAATATCATCCGCCTGCCTTCCTCTTCTTTGACTTTCATTTCATAGGCCGGAAGGTTCAGTGCTTGCATGTCAGCGATTGTTTTTGTTTGAGACTGTTTCCGGGGATACTTCCCTGAAGGAGCGGTTTTGTATCAGAGAACGCAGCGGGCGAATGATACGAACCAGCAGTCGTATATCTTCCGTGATGATTTCTGCCGATCCTTTCATCATTTGATTGAATTCGAGTGTGATCCCGTAATTTGTCTTCAGCCCTTCCGGGAAGCCGACTTCAACGAGGTACTCATTGTCGGCAGGTACCCCGGAGATATTGCTGATCCTGCCTTCCACCATGCCAAACTCCATGTAAGGGAAGTTGTAAAAGCGGATATTTACCTTCTGTCCGGTTTTTACCTTGCCCGATCCCTGAATGGGGACATACATTTTCCCGATGATATTGGCCGAGTCGACCGGAACCACGGAAACAACACGGTCGCCCAGGGTAATATTCTGATTTTCTGCCCAGTACTTGTTAAAGGTAACCCTTCCGCTGATCGGGGCCATGATGACATAGGTCTGGTTCCATGTTTGTACCCGGCTATACAGGTTTTCATACGATTCCCTCAAATCAAGCTGCAGGCGTGAGCTCTCCTGCTGCTGTTGGAGCTGGAACTCCAGGATGTCTTCTTCCAACTCCGTTATCTTGATCTGTGTAGTGGCCAGGTTGGTGCGTGCCTCTTCGAAATCATGTTTTTTCTGTAGCATCTCACTCTCTTTCTTCTCCAGTTCTGCTTCGGCTATGGCTCCGTTCCGGAATAACTGTTCGTGCCTCTTGTAGTCTTTCTCTGCAAGCCTGTAATCTTCCTCCAGGGTATTCCTCTGTCTGTAAAGGTATTCGTAATAGATGCGGTGGTCTTTAATCTGTATCCGCAACGCTTCTATTTTCCTGGAATAGTAATTGACCTTAAGGTAATTCTGATAATCCAGGTAGTTTTTCAGGAACACGGAAAAGAATGGTTGTATCTCGCCCAGTGCATTCAGTCCGGCGTATTCGAAAAAGGGAAGGGTATCGATAAAGGTTTTGTAAACGGGTGCCTTAAGGGTTTGCAAGATTGTCCCCAGGTCAAACACTTGTATATGGTTGGCCGGGTTTTCGATTACGGCAATGCGGGTGCCTTTCTCCACATGTGAATTGTCTTCGATGAACAGCGCTTCAAGCTTGCCGCTTGCCCTAGCCACCACGTCGGCGGGTGGGTTTTGGGTCAGGACTTCAATTTCGGCATTCAGGAAGTCGGGATATTTGAAAAACCAGCTTCCTGCGAGCAGTACGAGGATGATAACCAGGAAGAGGGTTATCCCCCTGCGGATGATCCAGGGAGGTATGGTTCCCAGAATCTCCTGTACAGGCTCGCTTCTTTGTATGGTTTCCTTTTTCTTCATGGTTGTAATGCCGTGGTATTAAGAGTTACCCAGTTCCAGCTGATCTTTTACCAGGTGATAATATGAGCCTTTCAGGGCAGATAGCTCAGTATGATTGCCTGTTTCCGTGATCTTCCCTTTTTCCAGGACGATGATCTGGTCGGCATTTTTAACCGTGCTCAGGCGGTGGGCCACGATAACGACGGTCTTTCCTTTATAAAACTCCCGGAGATTTTCCATGATCACCTTTTCATTGTTGGCATCCAGGGCATTGGTCGCTTCGTCGAAAAACAGGAATTCAGGATTCTTGTAAACGGCCCTGGCAATGAGGATACGTTGTTTCTGTCCCTGGCTGAGGCCGGATCCTTCCATACCGATACGGGTGTTATAACTCATCGGCAGGGACTCAATGAATTCCCGGATGTTGGCGATCTTTACTGCATGATAGAGCTTTTCCCTGTCGATATGCTCATCACTGACGGCAATATTGTTTGCGATGGTATCTGAAAAGATAAATCCATCCTGCATAACAGCTCCCACATGCTGGCGCCAGGTACGGCTGCTCATGGTCAGCAGGTTGGTATCGCCGATACGGATATCCCCTTTGACGGGCGGGTAGAATCCCAATAACAGTTTGACCATGGTGGTTTTTCCGCTGCCTGAAGGTCCGACGATCGCCGTTACCTTATTTTCCGGAATAAGACAACTGATATCCTGCAGGACCATCTCCGAATGGGGACCTTCATACTGGAAGCTCAGGTTGTGAAAGGCGATGCTTTTGTTTTCCGGGATAATGGTGATCCTGTGTTGTTCGGGGTCTTCTTCGTCTTCACGCTGATGTATTTCACCAAGTCTTTCGATGGAAATCCTTGCATCCTGTGCCGAACGGAGGAAGGATATCATCTGTTCAATCGGGCTGTTGGCCTGTCCCAGGATGAAAAGTGTGGCCATCATCATACCCAGGGTCATCTCTCCCTGCACCACCGACCAGGCTGCCAGGAATACAATGAGGATGTTCTTGCTCTGGTTGAAAAATACGGCACCGGCCTGCTGATACTGGTTGATCGACAACCCGCGGATATTCACGCGGAACAACCGTGCCTGTATACGTTCCCATTCCCAGCGTTTTTGTTTTTCGCAGTTGTTCAGCTTGATCTCCTGCATACCGGTGATGAGCTGAATCAGGTTGCTCTGATTTTCGGCCTGCTGGGCGAAGCGGCGGTAATCCACCTCGCGGCGTTTCTTCATAAAAGCAAGCACCCATAAAACATACAGGATACTGCCTCCCAGGAAAATGGCAAAGATCTGCCAGGAGTAGACCGCGAGCACCAGGGCGAATATGATCAGGCTGAAAAAAGAGAATAATATATTCAGTGAAGAGACGGTAAGGAAATTCTCAATGCGGGTATGGTCGTGAATGCGTTGCATGAGGTCGCCCACCAGCTTGGAATCGAAGAATTTCAGGGGTAACCTCATCAGTTTGATCAGAAAATCGCTGATCAGCGAGATATTGATGCGGGTTGCCATATGCAGCAATATCCATCCGCGGATGAATTCCACGGAAGTTTGAGAGATCATGAGCACCAACTGAGCAATCAGCACGAGGGTAATAAAGGAAAGGTCCTGGTTGGAGATACCGATATCAACGACGGCCTGGGTCAGGAAAGGGAAGATCAGTTGCAGGATACTGGCCAGCAGCATACCAAGGACAAGCTGCACCACGAATTTCCTGTGAGGTTTGACATAGGAGAACAGGAAGCGGAAGCTTTTCTTGTTAAGGTCTTCACCTTCCTGTTTATAAAAATCCGGAGTAGGTTCCAGGATGAGGCAAATCCCCTGGTTTCCGGTTTCGCCTTTGGCGCCGGTCCAGCCCTGCAGAAATTCCTCCCGGCTGTACCGGATAAGACCATAGGCAGGGTCTGCCACATAGACCCGGTTGTTTTTTACTTTATAAACAACCACGAAATGCCGTTGTTTCCAGTGGGCTATGCAGGGAAGAGGAGCTTCACCGGCAAGCTGTTCAAAGCTGAGCCTTACGCCCATGGTGCGGAAACCTATTGATTCGGCCGCATCGCTGATACCAAGCAGGGAAACACCTTCGCGTGTGATGAAACTGCGTTCACGCAAGGTCTGTATGGAATAGGAACGGCCGTAATGTCTGGCTATCATGCGCAAACACGCAGGACCGCAGTCCATCGCATCCAGTTGTTTGTAAAATGGGAAGCTCAACTTGCTATTAATTTACGCTCAAAAATAACAAAATACTTGTGATGGCTTATACGGAGGAAATGGGAAAAGGGTTTTGGGATCGAAGATATCAGATCGGAGATCGGAGAAAGAAATCTCAGATCGCAGATCGCAGATCGCAGATCGAAGAATAAACGTTCATCACGTAATTTCATGGGCAGGTTTTGTGTCTTCACTTGCCTGCACCGATGCAAACCGGGGTCGATCATCGATTTCATTCTTCGATCATTGATCATTGATCGTCGATTCTAATCTACACTCAGGGTGACCCTTCGCCTACGCTCAGGGTGACTTTAGTTTGCTTTTAAACAGTTGGGCCTCGACTTCGCTCGGCCCAGGGCCAACCCCAATGGGTTATAATAACGCTCTGCGTTTGATAAAAGGCCGAGCGAAGCCGAGGCCTGGTTAATATATCAATGCGTGTCACCCTGAGCGAAGCCGAAGGGTCACCCATAGCGAATCCGAGGCCCTGCTCCGAGCGAAGCCGAGGAGAGATTATACTCCTTTTTTTTACAGCGCAGCTACTGAAAAATCTCGTGATGGGAAGCGGAGTCGATTATTCCCCTTTATTTTATTCAAAATATTTAATCCATAATTTTTACTTTTGACTTCACTTTATCCATCAAACATTATGACCGACTTCGACCGCATCCTTAGTGACCTGAGAAACAAAATCTACCGTCCGGTTTATTTCCTGATGGGAGAAGAACCATATTTTATCGATGAGATTGCTGCATTTATTGAGGAAAACATTTTGGATGAGAATGAGAAGGAATTCAACCAAAGCATATTGTATGGCAGGGACGTGGATGTGCCAACCATCCTGGAATATGCCAAACGCTACCCTATGATGTCGAACTACCAGGTGGTGATCATCAGGGAAGCTCAGGAAATCCGGAATATTGAGCAACTGGAGAGTTATTGCCAGAAGCCTCTTTCTTCCACCATCCTGGTATTGTGCTATAAATACAAAAAGCTTGACCGGCGTAAGAGTTTTTCCCGTACGGTTGAGAAAGCAGGGGTGGTTTTTGAATCCAAACGTATTTACGACGACAAGCTTCCTTCCTGGATTGGTGAAAGGCTGAAAAGCATGGGCTACGGCATCACACCGAAAGCAGCCCTCCTGCTTGCGGAGTACCTTGGATCCGACCTTTCGAAGATCATGAACGAGCTTTCCAAGCTTGCTATCAATATCGAAAAAGGGGTGAGCGTTAACGAGAAACTTATTGAGGAGAATATCGGGATCAGCAAGGATTACAATATCTTTGAGTTGCAGAACGCGTTGGGCGAACGGGATGTGCTGAAAGCCAACCGCATTGTCAACCATTTTGCCGCCAACGAAAAAGACCATCCCCTGGTTATGGTCGTCTCCACCCTTTACGGTTTTTTTGTGAAATTATTGAAATACCATGCCACCCCCGATAAGTCGCGCAACAATATCGCATCGGTGTTGGGAGTAAACCCTTTCTTTGTTCCCGATTACCAGAAAGCGGCCAAAAACTATTCCTACCCCAAACTTCGTGAAACCATTTCCGTTCTTCGCGAATACGACCTCAAAGGCAAAGGCGTAAGCTCCGCCACCACCGGCGGTGAACTCATGCGGGAAATGATCTATCGAATACTGCATTAACTAAAGTTTCGCATTAAAATATTTTTTATCATTTACCCATCCCCCGGCCCCCTCTGCTGGCAGGGAGGGGGAGCGCGCTATTTCAACTTTGTGAAATTATATACAAACAGTAAGTAAAAATAATTTGGGAATGGATTTTGACATACAAATTATCAAGTGTTTTTCTTAAATAGCTATTATATATTTTTTAAAAAATTTGATCAGCACGTTCCCTCTCCCTGCCAGCAGGGAGGG
>JAHJRE010000175.1 GCA_018831055.1 Bacteroidota bacterium | reverse complement strand
TAACCAAATCCTATCTTACGCCCGAATCGTTGCTGGAATCGTAAGCCGAACCCGCCGTATGAAGGCCCGATTCCCGTTGCCAGGCTCCAGTAATCGTGCTTGTTCTTCATGAAATAAGGATCCAGGAGGTCTTTTTTTAAACCCTCAGCCTCAAACACTTCCTGAGTGATCCTTTCAATATCCGCAAAGGGGATCTCAAGCGTCCTGTTATCCCTCGACCGTATCTTTACATATTCACCATCAACCTTTTCCTGGATCACGCCCCTAACTTCTTTTCCTGATTTCAGGATAATTACATCCTGGAATAATTGCTGCGCCATGGATTCGCTAACAATTAAAACCAAAACAGTCGCTAAAATCAGACCCAGGAATAACTTCATTGCAAAATGTTAAAGGAATGTGTAAATATAGTAAAAATCGCAGATCGCAGATCGAAGATCGAAGATAGAGATCTGCGATCTGACATCTGCGATCTGCGATCTTACATCTTCGATCTTCGATCTTTAATCTTTTCCCTATCTTTGCGCCGCTTCCGACCAATAATTGAAAAATGGCGCAAGAAGACAAATTGTTTAACCGGCTTGATACAAGCCATATTCAAAACATCTGGGAAATCCTCGAAAACAATGTCAGGCATTTTCCTGATAATATAATCGGGTTTGTGAAGGATGATGGGGCGGTTCATGAATTGTCGTACCGCAATTTACGCGATGCTGCATTAAAATTACTAGGCGGTCTGAAAAAGAAAGGCATACGCTCCGGTGATAAGCTGATCCTTGCTTTAAACAGGAATGAAGAAACATTACCGCTTCTCTGGGCCTGTTTTGCAGGAAACATCATTCCCACCATCCTGCAGCCTCCGGTTTCTTTTTCGGAAATGAATCCCGCCCTGGAAAAGATCATTAATGTATATAAAAAGCTGGATGAACCATTTATTGTTGTTTCTGATGAAACGGCGGATAAATGGGAACTCCGAAGCGTGCCAAAATCAAAAATCATTAAAGAGGGTTCCGTTGAAAGAATTCCCTCCGGCATACAAACAGGTCCTTTTATTAAGACCGGACTGGCCTTTATTCAGTTTTCATCAGGAAGCACGGGCGATCCTAAAGGAATTATGCTCAGCCATAAAAACCTCCTAAAAAATATTGACGCAATCTCGATCAGGTTTGATCACATTCCTGCAGACGTTATGGTTAACTGGATGCCGTTGTACCACGATATGGGTCTTATCGGATTTCATTTCACAATAATGATCCAGGCTTGTAATCAATACCATATCGATCCCGTGGATTTTATCAAAAATCCTTTTCTATGGCTTGATATGTTAAGCCAAAAGAAAGGCACTGTTACAGGATGTCCTAACTTCGGACAAGCCCTTGTTATTCGTCATTTGAAAAGAAAACAACCGGACCAGTGGGATCTGTCACCTGTCAAAGTTGTTTTTAACGGGGCAGAACCCATTTCCACAGGGATAATGAATGAGTTCATGAATAAACTCGCCCCTTATGGGTTCCGAAAAAAAGCTATGATGCCGGTTTACGGCCTTGCCGAAGCAACACTGGCTGTTTCCTTTTCGCCTTTAAATGATGAGCCGCTCATTACCTCTTTCGACCGTTTTCAGTTACAAAACCTATATCATGCTGAAAAAGTTAGAGAAAATGAAAAAAATGCCATTGAACTGGTTAGTGTAGGCAATGCTATCAATCATTGTGAATATATTATTGCTGATGAGAGTAATAAACCTGTAAGTGAAGCAAAGGTCGGGCATGTTCTGATAAGGGGCGAAAATGTAACCTCCGGTTATTACAACGATCCTGAATCAACTGCGGGCATTTTTGCTGGCCCATGGCTCAAAACAGGAGATATGGGCTTTATTTTTAAAGGGAACCTATACATCACCGGCAGATATAAAGATATCATCTTCGCTGGCGGAAAAAACCTATATGCCCATGATCTGGAAGCCATTGCCTGCCGGATGGATGATATTCCCTATGGCAAGATCGTGATTGGCGGAACCTTTGATGAAAAAAAAGGCCAGGACCAGATCATCGTCTTCCTGGTCGGTACAGCCAATTCAAATACAGCGCGTATATTTATCCGGCTGAAACAACTTATGCAGGAAACCCTGGCTCTCACGTTAAATGTCTTCGTTCCTGTAAAATCGAATGAAATACCAAAGACCAGCAGCGGGAAAATCCAGCGATATAAACTTATTGAACGCTATCTGAAAGGGGAATTCGATGAGGCTATTCAAAAAACCCGGGAATTGATCAAGGAGAATGTCAAAGTGCAGGATGATCAAAACCAACACTAAGACCGGAGATAAAATCCAAAGGGATTTCCATATCCTTCCCATTCATCAGTACTGTCATCTCATTCAATATCGCCTGTGATACTACCAATGGCTTATGTTCTACAATGGCTATGGTTAATTGCCGTCTCAAACCAAATAGTTTCCTGCGCACTTCAAGATTAAATCTCTCTTTGTTGTACCAGGTCCTTTCCTGGCTATAATGATAAGGCACATGAATGGTTCTTTTAAATAATTCGTATCCCGCGGTCCTGGCCTGATCACTATTCATGGTATAATGCTTCCAGTGGTCATAAACACCACTCAGTGCCCATTTATCCTGAAACTCTTTCTTCACCAGATCGCTAAAGGGTGAAATATACAAAGGGAAAATCTGATAACTCGAGGAAGCATACCCGATTTCCATGTTGTTCATAAAATTAGCCGTATTTTGTATAGTTTCCATGTTTTCTCCGGGATATCCGGCTATAAAGGTCATCATCGCAGTAATCCCATTTTGATCAAGCAGTTCAATCCCTTTTTGAACCTCTTGCGGTTTCTGCTTTTTGTTCATTCTTTCAAGCTGGCCTGTATCTCCCGATTCAACTCCAATAATGGCCATCATCAGCCCTGATTGACGAATCAGTTCTATATTCGATTCATTTACGGATGAAGCCCTCAGAAAACCAATCCACCTTGGAATCCCTGATTTTATTATCGTTTCAACCACTTCACGCAGCCTCTTAGGGTTCATGAAAACATTATCGTCGGTAGCGTGCAAAATTGCAGGCCTGTCTCCCAGCTTTTTACGAATCATATTCAGTTCGCGCAGAAGGCTTTCTCCAGAACGAAGGTATATGTCAGGATAGATATGATAAAAATCACAGAAACGGCATCGGAAAGGGCAACCTATGGAAGTCCGGAACGGGATTTGACCCGGCATATCTTCTATATAATCCCAATGTGTAATATCCGATTCGAAATCTGCATTTTCATGCTTTCTTTCGGTGAACGTGTATCCATTTTTTCCAGGAAATGCCAGGTTCGGAATTTGCGAATAATCCGCCGCCCTTCCTTTTTTCAACTCATCCAATACCATCAGGAGGGATTCCCTTCCATGAGGTGCAGCAATAAAAACATCCGCTTCAATATCTTCGGTGCCTTTCTGAAAAAGCAATGTTTCTGCAAAATCTGATTTGGCTATTTCAGGAAAAATCTGGTAAAAGCGGTAACTCTTCCATACATAAACCCCTCCCACAATGATGAACGTTTGAGGCATTACCTCCCGGATATTCCTGATAACCTGCCTTAATGAGCCTGATTTGAGGATCATGGTAGTAGACAGGCAAATGGCAACAGGATCCTCATCGGCAATTTTTTCAAGGGAAGCTTTATCAAACTTCCCTGATAATACTGTATTGTAGCCCTCCTTCCGGAGAAGGCCGCTCAGGTAATACCCGGCAGCAGGTATAGAAGCATGTGCCTGCGGTAAAGGCGGAAGTATTTCCGTGTTAAAATCATGCTGCCCCAGTTCATTCAGGTTAGCGAGCGTGAGTTCATGACCGCGGGGCAGGTGGATGGTAAGATCCAGATGATATTGCTCCAGGTCTGTCATGGGAGCGATAATACCTATTGTTTGCTGCATATTTAATCATTGAATAAGGATGTGAAATTTAGTAAATTTATTTTTACATTTGCCGCACACAAGGACTACCACCATGAAAGTAGAAGATTTTATCGCAAAACTGGAAGAAGAATTCGACGACCTTGAACCGGGTGTACTTAAGCCAGAAAGTAATTTCCGTGAGCATTTCGAATGGAACTCCATTAATGCACTCATCCTGATTGCTTTGGTGAAAACTGAATACGATGTAGCCATTAACGCAGAAGATATTCGCGCTTCTAAGACCATTAATGATCTTTTCAGGATCATTCAAAGCAGAGTGGCGGTATAATTTACCCCTTCCGGGCTTCCTGAATCAATTCCAAAGCTTTTTCACCGGCCTGGGCCACGGTCATCCTGTCGAAAAACAGGTAAGGAGGAAAATCTGTACCGAATGTTTCCAGGAAATCATTTCTTAACTGGACTGCCTTCAGCGAGTTTAACCCATACGCCGTGATAGGCCGTGTTGGATTGATCT
>JAHJRE010000174.1 GCA_018831055.1 Bacteroidota bacterium | reverse complement strand
TAATCTGTGGTTTATTTTTTCAACACAGATTACTCGGATTTTCACAGATTAAAAAGAAAAATGAATTTTAAAATTCCCATGGATGAAAAAGAAGAAATCTGTGGCACCCAAATATTAGTCCCCAAAAAAAGGAAACATCCCCCCTTGAAGAAGAAATTTATTTCTGCGTAATCCTTCTCCTTTTGATGGTTTTGGCGGCCAGCGAATAAAGCAGCAGTATAAAAGTAAAGAAAACCGCCACTCTGGCGATATAATCCCCGTAACGGGTATAAAAAGTGATCTTATCATTGGCATTGATCTTCTGCCGTATGGCAGCAGGCACCCAATATTCCGTTTTCTGGAAGACCTCTCCCTTTTGGCTGATAAAACAGGAGATACCGGTATTGGCGGATCGACCGATGCTTCGTCTTGTCTCAATGGCCCTCATCCTGGAGAAGGATAAATGTTGACGGTACCCCGGGGTATCTCCCCACCAGCCGTCGTTGGTGACCACGAACATGATGTTGGCGCCGTTAATGACAAATTCGGAGAAAAACTCTCCAAAGACGGATTCGTAGCAGATGGCGGCACCCATTTTCAGGGAGTCCCGGGGGCGGGTAAAAACTACCCTGTTATCATCGGTACCCAGTGTTCCGATGGTACCGCCCAGGTCGAGTGCATATTTTTCCAGGAAGCGCATGTATTTCGGGTATGGCATCATTTCTACGCCCGGGGTGAGTCTGGATTTGTGCGACCACTGGGTAATCTTTCCCGTATCGATATAAAAAACAGTGTTGTAGGCATCGTAAAAGCGTTCGTTATCGCGGAATTTCCGGGCAGAGGGCGGAACGGCTTCACCGGGGTGGTATTCTTTAAACGTCGACGCCCCGATGATCACGGCCAGTTGGGGATGATCGCGGGTAAAATCCTGCACCAGCCCGAGGCTTTCGGAATACTCCAGTTTTCTTTCCCAGATGCTTTCCTGGAGAGCGGATTCAGGACAAACGACCACTTCAACCGAAGGATCGATCAGGGTTTTCGCGAGGTCAAAGTTTCTCCGGATCACCTCGGGAGGCGGGAGCTCATATTGTTCGGTATAAGGATCAACATTGGGCTGAACCACCACCACATCCACGGGCGTTCCGGTCTCCACATAATTGGCATACCGTATAAACGAATACAACAGCGGTACAGCGAGAATAAGGCCCAGGAATATCACATTGGCATAATAAATGCGTGGCGTCAGCTTCCTGGAAGGGCCATTTGACAAAATCCAGTACACCAGGATATTCACCATGAGGACCCACAGACTGCCCCCGAAGGTACCGGTAAACTCATACCATTGGATCCACTTCACGTAATTGGCAAAACCGTTGCCGAGGTTGAGCCAGGGCCAGTTCAGGTCCCAGTTGAGATGTACATATTCAAACGAAAGCCAGTAGAAAACCAGGATAAAAAAGCCCTTACCCGGCCGGTAAATATAACGCTTGGAAACATGGTACAGGTTAAATACAAAAGCCATGAACAAGGCATTTGCAATCACTGCTGCGGAGCCTCCCGCCGGGCTTGCGTTCCATATCCACCAGGTTGTGAGGGAGGTCCATACCAGGAAACCCGGAGATGTGTAAAAAAGTACGCTGAAAAGATGGAAGCGTTCTTTGTTCCGGTGGATATAATCCTCAATAAACAGCATCGGCACCAGGGCGATAAAAAGTAATCCCGGAAAGCCATCGGCCGGCCAGGCCAGGGTCAGCAGAACGCCTGAAAGCAAGGATAATAGAAGAAGATGAAGCTTTTTCATAGAAAAGGTTTAAAGGGAATAAAGATATTAAGAATCGAAGAAACCTGAAATTAAAATTTCGCTTCACCTGCTTAATAAAACCGGCAGGGGAAATTGTGGATTCTGTATTCTGTATTCTGTAGGTACAATCGGATATGCAATTGAGAATTTGCTATTTACAATGCATTGACAATATCAAATCGCATATTGCCAATCCTATTGAAAATACAGAATACAGAATACAGAATTGCCAAAATCCTTTCCTTTCGCACCTCTAATCGCAGACAACCACCTTCTTTCTCCCCAAAACCACCTTCCCTTCTTTCAGCACCACAAAATACACCCCGGGCGTGTAGTCGGAAACATCGATCTGGGTTTGGGATTGGTTGGGGGGGATGTTTATCGATTTAATGAGTCTTCCCCAGATATCGTATAAATAAATTGACAATTCTGAATTGACAATTGACAATTGACAATTTAATCTTTCCCTTGCCGGGTTAGGGAAAACCTCCAGGGCATCGGCGGTATTGGATTTTGTGTTTATGGCAGGCCATTCTGTGGTGCCTACGATGAGGCCGCAGTCGTCCGGGACAATGGTGTCGGATGCGATGGGGTATGGGCAAAGCGTGTCATATTTAAATGGGTAGGTATAAAAAGTATCACTTTCCAGATGTTGGTTCAATTTAAATAGATACGTATCCCATTGGTCTTCCAAATCAAAGTATTTCATAGTATAAAAAAGTGCTTTTTTGTCGAATGTGACACGAACACTGGCCATATACATTTCATCCACTAAATCCTGTTCATATAATATATGTCCCATAGTATCGATTATCACAGCCTTGGGGGCTGCGGTGCCTTCCCAGCTGGCACTGGCTGCCAATGTTGAATCGGAAAAAAACCTGGCATCATCCAAAATACCTTTGTAGCCTGGTGGTTTTAAGTCATAAACAGTATCCATTTGACCGTTCATATCCATTTTTAACAAGCCTGGTGCATTCCCAATCCCATGGCGGTAATAATGGCTAATGGAGGAATAGAAATAAGTACTGTCGGGCCCAATTACAGTAGTATGGGCTTTCCCACCAATGTTATTTGGATGTAAACCGGCAACCAGTTCCCATTCAAAATTTCCGAGTGAGTCTGTTTTGATATAATACGGGCTTAGATATGCAAGGGTGTCCCATGGATTTGAATAATAGCAAAAGCCGGTCATTAAAAATCCCTGGTCGGGTGTTAGTATCAGGTTTGTAGTCCTTTCGCTGTCTGTATGGCCGGTAGTAGGTGGATAATGATACATCCAAAGCTGTTCACCCTCCCTGGAAAAGCGTACAAGGTAATCTTTATCAATTAGGCTCTCTCCCAGCATAATTGTAGCACATCCGCCATCTTTAGTAACACATAGGCCACTCATATAATCTTGGTAACCGGGACTCGGGTATATCTTGCACCACTCCTTTTCACCACACTTATTAAGTTTTATGATCATTGGATCTGGATAATCTCCTACTAAACCACGAACACCAGTAAGGTATGTGTCATTATATTTATTTAATTCTATACCATATATGTCTACTACGTTTATACCATCACCTATAGTTTTTTCCCAAAGAACATTGCCATTAATATCAGATTTGATCAACCAATTATAACGTGGATAAGGCCAACCCATCCTACCCATGAGAAGATAACCATGATCGTAGGATTCTGTTAAGAACAGTTTCGGGGCATCATCGTCATCATGGTACACTTTCATCCATCTGTTTTGAGCGATCCCTTGTATGGATAACAAGGCAGAAAATAGTATAATAATAAACCCTGGTGTTTTCATAGTATCATCTTGAAATAGATATTTTTTTACTTTCTAAAATATTATAGCCCTGCATTAGCCGGAGAATATATATTCCTGCCGGAAGGTCATGCACAGGAACAAGTACTTGGTTTTGTTGACACTCAGCATCAATGGATGCAATATGTTTTCCCGAAATGTCTGTCAGGATCAACAGGGCATCATCATAATGCCGGTCCAAAGAATATTCAACAATAAAAAATGTTTTCGCAGGATTAGGGAAAACCAAAAGCTTTGATGCCTGCTTTTTGCTTCCCTGGTGATGCCAGATAGGAGTGACCTTGAAGTTTGCAGGTAAATAAACAGGCTCAATATATTGAAGCTCATTTGCATTAATTAACATATTGCGTGCAAATACTCCGGGTAAGGTGTTTTGATGAAAATATATGTCATAAACACTGGCAATTTGGACACTGTCCAAAGCATTGGTGTCTTTGATGATATCCCATTGGATTTCGATCAGATCTGAATAAAGATTACAGATCTCCGTCTCATTCGGGCTTAAGGTGAATTGGTTGGGAATATCATTCATAATAGCAAATGCATTTGCTGAATCGCCATGGCTTATATAATACAACGCTAAGTGGTAATGCGCTTCTGGATAAGTTTGCCTGTATAATAAGGATATTATACTATCACCTGATGAAGCATTGATGGTATCACTATGATAATGTCTGAGTAGTTTGGCAAAAGATCTGTCTCTTGCTGTTTTATGGCCTGACAGTTTTTGTTCCAGAAGCTCCTTATTGCCAAATACATATTGACCCATCATTATCTCATCCATCATATAGTCGGGCATAGGATCAAATCGTGCATTCAGGTTCTGCATCACGGATGGTGTTTTGGCCGATTGTGGGTTGGCTACCAATACATCACGGATCATGACATTCGGCAGTACATTCTCCTTTTGAATGGATGAGATCATCACCGTATCGGATAAATATGGTGAGTGGCTCATCAACTCCTGTCTTACTTCAAGGGCTTCATCCGGTAAGCTGAGTTGAACTTCCTGGTTCAGCCCTTCCGTATCACCACCGTCAATATATATGTTCAAGGTATCAAGGTAAGCATCAACAAGAGCTGATTCACTGGCCAGCATGCTTGATGCTGAAGTAAGGTTTATTCCGGTTCCAATATTTGACGGGCAGGCTTCTGATTTTGAATTATAAGTAACACTTTGATCTGGTATTGGTTTTATATGTTCAGAAGGAGCTGGTGGGTTACGATGATCCGGCTCAACTTTTATTTCAGGATTCCCAACATTCCCATGATAGGTATATTCAATCTGGTGGCAATTTTCAAGATTCGTGTAGTTGGTATAATCCCCACTCATTTCAGTAAATGTATTGCCGGCTGCATAGGTTGGATCGGGATACTGGCCTTGTGGTGGTATAGGAGCAACATCTCCCTGCTTATATGCAACACCTAAATAACCGCTACCGCCTTCATTTGTTACATAAATGTCATTTGTGCAATCCGTGAAATCGTTGCACTTAATGCATAAGCCTGTGCCATATCCATCTCTGTTGTTTCCGGCAGCAATAATTCCTGCCTTATGCCCATTAAAACTGTTGTTGTATATTTCATTATGATGTGGTCCCGCATTTAAAATCTGCAATCCACCGGTTTCAATGAGATTTGAAGCATTTAAGAAATCGTTTTCTTCGATTGTAAAGTTCTGGCAGTATTCCAGATTGGCTCCTATTACAATTTCATCTCCATAGCCCGACAAGTCATGGTTTTCATCAAGAACAAAGCTATTCCTGTTGATGCTTTGTTGTGAAACAAGGCTCATATAAATGCCGGTTTTATTGTTTTTAAAGATAGCGCTGTCAATATCTATTATTTCATTGAATTCTGCATTCAGCGCATAAATTCCATGATCCAGGCTGGAGAATGAACATGGAATGGGATTGGTGCAGGGGTATGTATTATCCCTGCAATAACTTTGGACATAAAAACCTGCATTAAAACTATATATTCCGTTTCCCTTGAATTGCTGAGACTGGCAATCAGCCTGAGTTACGTTGTTTGTGAAAGAACAACCCTTAAACTTAATTCCATCAACAGTATTCAGGCTTACATACTTTTCTTTTATACATATTTCGTCATTAATGAAACAGGTATTCTTGAAATATGATGCGTTCGGCATGTCGGCCTGCGAATAAGGACTAAAATTCGTGTATGAATAGAATGATACATCGGTGTTGTTGTTAGAGAAAAAGGCGCTATCGCATTTTATAATCCCTCCCGTAGTTCCATAATAATACTCTCCGTTAATGATTCTTGAAACCTGAATTCCATCATCTGCATGAGCAATAGTTCCACCGTTTGTTATTCTCACATAGCCCTGGTTTGAAAAAGGGTACTGGCTCAGATATGTATCCCCCCATACATCAATGCCTTCCCAAAAAGCATCACAGACATTGGTGATTTTTCCTCCATTTAACAGCAATTGCCCACCTGTTTCAACAAAAATATTTGTTCCCGGTGCCATCCCAACCAGTCCGGTTATTTCAAGGGCTCCACCATTTTGGATATAATCATCATGATTTTTTACAATATAATCTTCCCAAAGGGTATATTCATCAATCCTTTCAGGATTTTGGTCGAGAGTGCAATCGAAATACACCAATGTAAACTCAAAGTCATCTACCACATCTTCGTCATCCTGATGGATATCTATAAGGTATGTTGCTTTATTAAATCCATCTCCTGAAATGGGGCAGTTAATATCGTAGCTTATCTTTATATCTTTATAATTTGTAAGATTACAGATATTCGGACTTGTATCCAAACCATTCATGTCTAATTCGAAACAGTTACCTTCATCGGATAATTCAATTACAGGATCCGGATTG
>JAHJRE010000173.1 GCA_018831055.1 Bacteroidota bacterium | reverse complement strand
GCATCTATCAGCGGAAGCAACTCATCCAGAGGTTCAGGCGAAGCAAAGCCATTGGTTACCATCACGTTCTTCAGTCCGGATTCCTTAGCCAGCCTTGCTGTATCCATCACATATTCAAACCATATCAAAGGTTCGTTATAGGTATAAGCGATCCCGATATTGTTGTGTTCCTTCAGGGCAAGGGCAACCATTTCTTCCGGCGTGAACTGTCGCAACCCGGAATGTTCGTCCACCCCGCTCTGGCTGATCTCAAAGTTCTGACAGAACTTACATCGTAAGTTACAGCCAACCGTCCCGGCAGAGAGTATCCGGCTACCCGGAAAAAAATGATACAAAGGCTTTTTTTCAATGGGATCAAGCGCAAGCGAACTAACCAAACCATAGTTTTCCGCAACCAGCGTCCCGCCTTCATTCTTACGTACCCGGCAAATGCCACGTTCCCCCTCGCTGATTCTGCAGTTATGCGGACAAAGCGTGCAGCGAACCTGGTGATTTTCTTCCTGTATAAAATATTTTGTGCTCATCGATCTCCGATTCTCAATATCCTTTAATTTTTAGTCTCTCCACCCATTCTTCTGCTTCGGTGAACCTGAAATCGCGCAGTTTTTTAATCAGTAAGCCGGGGTCAACCTCCACAACAAGGTTTCTGCTATGTTCTTGTCTCAGGAACTTCTCTTCCAGGGCATGTTCCAGGAAATGGACGAGGTGGTCGTAGAAACCGGCGACATTCAGGATCCCAACGGGTTTTTTCATGATCCCAAGCTGGTTCCAGCTAAGCACTTCGAAAAGTTCATCGAGGGTACCCACACCGCCGGGCAGCACTACGAAGGCGTCCGACATGGCAGCCATACGTTCCTTGCGTTGCGACATGGTTTCGACGATATGCATTTCCGTGATCCCTTCGTGGGCAATTTCTTTCCCGGCCAGATCACGGGGCATAACCCCATATACTTTCCCTTCCATTTCCAGGACTTTATCGGCCACTACCTTCATAAGGCCGATATTGGCACCGCCATACACAAGATCGAGGCCTTCCTGTGCCAACGCCTCTGCAAATCCGGCAGCAGCCTCAGCGTAAACACCACGGTATCCCCTTGATGACCCGCAAAACACACAGATATTCTTCATTGTCTTGACTCCTGAAAAATGATAACTTTGCGAGCGTCAAAGATACATAATTAAAATCAGCATGAATCAGTTGTACCCTCTTAAGTTCGACCCCATTTTCAAGGAAAAGATATGGGGAGGCCGCAAAATGGAAACCTTTATGGGCGCCCCGATACAGAAATGTGGCGAAGCCTGGATCCTTTCCGGGGTTGAAGGCAACGAATCCATTGTGACCAACGGCTTCCTGGAAGGAAATAACCTTAACGAACTGATAGAAGTTTACATGTATGATCTCGTCGGAGAAGAAAACTACAACCGTTTTGGGCAGGAGTTTCCTGTACTGGTGAAGATCATTGATGCAAACGATTGGTTATCGATACAGGTGCATCCTGATGACGCACTTGCCATGCAACGAAAGATTGGCAGGGGTAAGACGGAGATGTGGTATATCCTGGAAGCAGAACCCGGTGCCCGTTTGATCTCGGGATTCAGCCGCCAGAGCGACCGGAACGAATACCTCAGGTATCTTGAGGAAGGCCGGCTTCAGGAAATCCTGAATTTTGAAGATGTTGAAAAAGGAGATGTGTTTTTTATGCCTGCAGGAAGGGTGCACGCCCTGGGACCCGGTATCCTGCTGGCAGAAATCCAGGAAACATCGGATACCACCTATCGCATTTTCGACTGGAACCGCACCGACGATGAAGGAAAACCAAGGGAACTGCATCTGGAGGAAGCCCTGGATGCTATTGATTTTAATGTGCATAACGACTATAAGACCCCGATCGGAAAAAATCCCAACCAGACGCTACCCCTGGCCGACTGTGAGCATTTTACCACCAATGTGATCCATCTTTCAGGAAAATCGGTTTTCAAGGATCTTTCAGCCCTCGATTCATTCGTAGCTTACGTCTGTACCCAGGGAATGGCAGGTATACAGTATCCCGGAGGAACGGAAAAACTGAAACCCGGGGAAGCCATCCTGGTGCCGGCGATTACCGAGGAGATCACTATCATACCATATACGGACAGTGAACTGCTGGAAATTTACATCCGTTGAGCAATTAAACCCCATACAATAACGGGTTTGATAATTTATTTTTACATTTGGCGTTAAATAACAGCTATATATATTTAAATCATTCAATATTAAATCCAATCTTTTATGAAAAGACTCATCCTGATCGCAATTGCAGCACTAATGATTACAGGGATCATGGCACAGGAAAAAGAGGCCAGATCGAGAAAGCTTCCTTCCGTTGATGTCAAGACCACCGATGGCAAGTCGTTTAACACGCAGGACATAAGCAACGACGGCAAACCCATAATAGTAAGTTTTTGGGCCTTATGGTGCAAGCCCTGCATCAAGGAGCTGAATACCATTGCGGATGTTTACGAAGACTGGCAGGAAGAGACCGGGGTTAAGCTTTATGCGGTCAGTATTGATGATGCGCGTTCCAGTTCCAAGGTATTGCCTTTCGCCAGCGGCAACAGTTGGGAATATGAGATTTTGCTTGATCCCAATGGGGATTTCAAGAGAGCGATGGGTGTGAATATGATCCCGCATACGTTTCTGCTCGACGGGGAAGGGAACATCGTTTGGCAACACACATCTTTTGCCGAAGGGGCCGAGTTGGAGCTGATCGACACGGTCAGGAAAGTCGCTAAAGGCGAATCCGTTGAAAGTCATTAAGCTGTTAACCCAAAACCCAAAAATATATTCATGAAGAAGATCATCATTATCGGGTTGCTCCTCGGCATGATATTCCCTCTGCGGGGGATCAGCCAGTCATTCCTGGAAAACGGACAGGTACACGGCAATTTTCAGATCGACGGGGCCTATTATGGAGAAGATTCCAAGCTGGGGATCACCGACAGTTCTTTAAACGGCAAATATTTCAGGATGAATGCATTTGGGAATATTGCCTATACCAACGGCAATTTTGAAGCCGGATTGCGGTTTGAAGCCTATCTCCCTCCGTTGGCCGGATTTGATCCTGCTTATGAAGGAGCAGGCATCCCTTATTATTATGTTAAGTACAAATGGGACAAGCTGGAGCTGACGGCCGGGAATTTCTACGAGCAGTTTGGCAACGGCCTGATATTACGTGCATATGAGGAATGGCAGTTGGGTTACGACAATTCGATCAGGGGATTCAGGGCAAAATTCCAGCCGGTAACAGGCTTAACCCTCACCGGATTGATAGGCACACAGCGCTATTACTGGGAGCCTTATCAGGAAGGTAACAGGGGTATAGTCCGTGGTTTTGATGCCGACCTTTATCTCAACGATCTCCTCCCCTTCCTGAAAGGCAGTAAAACGCAGATCACCCTGGGTGGAAGTTTTGTAAGCAAATATGAAAAAGCAAGCAAGAAGACCATTTCCAGGGATTCTATCCAGGATACAGTAGTAACAAAGTACATTTTCAGTTATAAAATTCCTGAAAACGTGGCTGCTTATGCAGGAAGGATGAACCTTACGCATGGAGGCTTCAATCTCACGGCAGAGTATGCTTATAAGATCAACGATCCTTCGGAATTCAACGATTACATTTACAAGGAAGGGCAAGCTCTTTTCCTGAGTATGTCGTATGCCACCAAAGGATTGGGGATAAGCCTTTCGGGGAAGCGTACCGACAACATGAGTTTCAAATCGAAAAGAGCCGAGATCGGTAACGTCCTCGACATCAACTACCTCCCTCCCCTCACCAAGCAGCACACCTACAGTCTGGCAACCATTTATCCGTATGCTACACAGCCATTGGGAGAAATGGGGATACAGGGACAGATCATGTATACCATACCCAAGAAATCGGCTCTGGGAGGGAAATACGGGACCCAGATCGAGTTGAATTACTCGAACATCCGGTCTATCAAAAAGGAACAGGTTTCAGCTGACATACCTATTGATTCTACAGGAACCAAGGGTTACAAATCGCCCTTTTTCACTTTGGGGGATGAGCGATATTATGAGGACTTCGATATTGTGATCACGAAAAAGTTCAGCAGCAAGTGGAAAGCCATAGTTTCGTACATCAACCAGCTTTACAACATTGCTGTAGTCGAAGGTCATGCTGGAGATCCCAAGGTACATGCCAACATTGGCATCCTGGATATCACTTACAAGATCACCCCCACCAAATCGTTGCGCATGGAAGCCCAGGGATTGTTTACCGATCAGGACAGGGGGAGCTGGGCCATGGGGCTGCTTGAGTTCAATATCGCACCCAAATGGTTTTTCACTGTTATGGACGAATACAATTATAGCAATCCCGACGAAGAGATGCAATTGCATTATTACAGCGGGAATATAGCATATGTAGAGGGAGCCACGCGAATATCCATCGGATACGGCAGGCAGAGAGAAGGTTTGCTGTGCGTCGGGGGCGTTTGCCGTCAGGTACCGGCCGCCAATGGGTTCAATATCACCATATCCAGTCAGTTTTAAAACATAACGATTATGAGAATAACATTCAGATACCTGTTGATCGTTTTATTAGCATTCACTTTGATCCCATCCTGCGATGTGGAAGACGATCCCTACCTTGTGCCCGAAGGCAAACCAGGTCCGGGCCCTGACCCAACGGAGAAAGTCAGGAAACTTTTGCTGGAGGAGTTCACGGGGCACACCTGTGTCAACTGTCCGGAAGGAGCCATGCTTGCACATGACCTGAAGAATCAGTATGGAGAGCAACTCATACTGATGTCGATACATGCAGGCGCGTTTGCCGAGCCATCAACCGCGCCATACACAGCCGACTACCGTACCCAGGCAGGCAACGACCTCAATGCCTATTACAATGTCTTGTTTTACCCGAGTGCCATGATCAACCGCACGAAGTACAACAGTCAATATGCATTGTTCACCGGAGTCTGGCAAGATGCCATAGAAGCGTTGATCAACCTTCCACCCGACGCTCACATCGACCTTTCGCTTGAATATGAAGCTATAACGCGTACTCTTACGGGCAATGTATCGGTAGAATTCCTGAACGATTTCACCTGTGATTTCAACATCTGTTTTTATTTACTGGAGAGCGGCATCATTTCCGCCCAGAAAAACGATAACTCCAGTGTAGGCACTGTTCCTGAAATACTTGATTATGAGCACAACCATATGCTTCGTGATGCATACAACGGAGCCTGGGGAACGGAGATTGCCGCCGGAGGAGTAAGTGCAGGACAGGTTGAGACCACCACGTTTACCATGACCCTACACGACGGCTGGAACCAGGAAAACTGTGCTATCGTTGCCTTCGTTTATAATGCAACAACAAAAGAAGTAGTGCAGGCAGAGGAGAAGGAGGTGATGTGATCAGAGATCGGAGAAAGAAATCGATGATCGAGAAGAGGCATTATAACAGAACTAACCGGGAAATGAAGTGATGAGGGTTTATTCTTCGATCTGCAATCTGATATCTGCGATTTCTTTCTCCGATCTGCGATCTGATTTCTGCGATAAAAAAACGGGCCGTTTTTTCCCCGGCCCGTTTTTCACATTAGTTAAACATCAGTGCACGACTACCAACTTCCGGGTTTCATGTCCGGTATTGGTGGATATTTTCAGGAGGTAGAGGCCTTGCGGGAGGGTTGCGGTTTCCCGGAGGCTTAACACATGAGTGCCTTTGTCCATCTCCTCTGAGGCCAAAGATAATATTTTCTTCCCTTCGCCCGTGTATAATCCTGCATCAACGTGAGTAGCCACATCAAGTTTTAATATGGCCTGAGAATGATCATTTACAGGATTCGGGAAAATGTTTAGTCCGCTGACTGCGCTGCCCGGTGCTTCCGGTAATGCAGTCCAGATGCCTTCTATACCGAAGAAATCAAGGATCACGATCATCAGCTCGTCTTTGGTGGAAGAGCCGTCGTCCAGGCCGCCGAATTCCAGCGATGCTCCGACGGTTTTATAGGAACCGGCGTCGTTGGCGATCATACAGTTGTAAGAAGGACTGAGATTTTTAAACATCGTAAATGCCTGGCCCAACGGAAGAATATGATCCATATAGTTGTTATCACCGCTGTATTCATATTCCAGGTCGGCTGCAATGGTCCCATCCTGCCCTTTCACATCCGACATATCACCGTTTCCATCTTCATCGCCGTTGATACTAAACATCGGGTGGACAGAGGTTTGAGTATCAAAAGCCCAGGTGTCTGCACCTTCCAGGTAAATATTTCCTCCTTCATTAAGATAATCGGCAAGTGCATCACCTTCCTGGGAATTCAGTACATGGTTATCGGGGTAGACGCCAAGGCAGATAAACACAGATGAATACAGGTTCAGATCGTTGGGAATAGTGGAAACCATTTCAGCGCCAACGCCCAGATTATCGCAACACTGCATCATCGCATCGGCAGAGTTGTTGTTGCCATCGAGATCAACGATAAGAACGGGTATTTGTCCTACAACCAGGAAGAACGAGCCATTGCCGCTCACACCCTGATAGGCGCTGATATCAAATTCGAAGCCGGCAGAATGGCCTGCCGGGGTATCATTCCCTACACTAACTTCATAGCTTTGTGATGCAAATGATCCGGCTGCAAGGTTGCCGAAACCAAGGCTACCTGAATTGACACTAACATAGGGACTCAGTGAAGCAAGAAGCCCGTTCACATCGGCAGCATCCGATGTTCCTGTATTTTCAATGGTCATTATAATGCTTGCATCCTCACCCGGATCAAGCTTACCATTTG
>JAHJRE010000172.1 GCA_018831055.1 Bacteroidota bacterium | reverse complement strand
TGGTGTTCAACACAGGAACGGGGGCTGCGCTTTTATAACATACGGTACAGCCCATTGGCTGGCGCATCTGTACCTGAGCGTAAAATCTTATGTTGATAATTTGTATTTATTTGCTATCTTAGTGTGGGTATTCGCCAAAAGGCTGTACCGTTGGGTGTTATGTTAAATTGGCAGATTTAGAAGATGACATTGATTTTTCCCAACTTTTTCAAAGCATAAAAGCTGAATCTGAACAGCAACTAAAAGAAAAAGCACTGCGAAATAAAAGAATTAATAACAACCTTCTTAGCGTAAAAATCGATGAATAAAAATAGGAAAGCAGAAATAATCCCTTCCAAAATGGTTGATTTGGTATATACAATCCGTAATCAACGTGTAATGCTTGACAGGGATTTGGCTCAAATATATGAAACTGAAACAAGGAAAATAAATCAACAGGTGAAACGTAATGAAGCTCGATTTGGTGAGGGTTTTTCTTTTAAATTAAATGAGCAAGAATTTCAAGACTTAAGGGAAATCTTGAAATCACAAAATATGATCTCAAATTGGGGTGGTGTTCGTTATCCTCCGCGTGCTTTTACCGAGAAAGGAATTTATATGTTGGCTACTGTGTTACGGTCACCAATGGCCGATGAGGTCGCCAAACACATCATAAATACTTTTACTGAAACCAAAAAGATTTTGGCGGAAAACAAACATTTAAAGAAACGTATTGAACAGCTGGAGAAAGAAGCTTCGGCGAAGAATAGGGTTATTAAAACTTTACAATTAATTGCAATTGAATTAAATAAGAAATCTTGAGATCACAAAATGTGATTTCAAGTTAAAACAATACAATGGAAAATAAATTGGCATACGAAAATAGAATCATAGCATTTGTAGATATATTAGGCTTTCAGACTATACTGAATAAAACACAATTGAAGGATGCAGATGGAGGATTAGCTGATAATGAGAGTTGTATTTTCGATTTAAATAAAACTTTTGAACGCATCTCTGACCTGATGGGGGCTGAAGAAGAGCCTGAGGATGCAGTTCCATCCAGGCAAGTGACTCAGTTCTCTGATGCTATTGTAATATCTTTTAAAGTAGCTGAAAGTGAAAAGGAACTTCGATATTTATTTGAAGAGCTTTTATTTTTGCATATCGAATTGCTAAGACAGGAAATTCTCATAAGGGGTGGTATTGCATATGGTCCTTTAATACATACAGGTAAAGTACTTTTCGGGCCTGCAATGGTTCAGGCATATAAAGTTGAAAGCCTGGCAGCCAACAGCCCAAGAATAATTTTGCCAAAAAGTTTGACGGATATAAATAGTAAAATAAGTGAGAATATAAAAGGACAGGCTCAAAAGCTGGATGACCTGATAACCCTGGATGAGGATGACTTTTATTACCTCGATTATTTTGATAAATGCCAGAAGCCTGAACTGAACCTGTTTGTTAATGATGCTGAGTACATAAACCACCTTAAACAAACAAAAGAGGTAATACTGAAAGGATTAAAAAATATCCAGCCCAATATATACAACAAATACGGTTGGATGAAAACAAAGTGGAACCGGACAATCAAAAACAACCAATCTGCTAATCGTTTAGAATTACTTGTTAAAGAAAAAAGAAATGAATTACATGACTTTTTTAGCAATGCTAAACCAATCAAATCTTCAATGTAATCCTTATGAGTGTGTGGAAAGGATTTCTATTGACTGAAATAACAACAAGAATTGGCGATAGCTTACATGGCATTCCAAACTATTACACATAATGAAAAACCATATATCCCGAAAGTTTTAGGTACTAAGTCGTACAACAACACACAAGTAATTGGACAGCAAGTGATTAATTAAGCATGAGTACATTTAATAAAAATATCAGAAGCTTGACAGGTAAGTGCGTTGAAATGCTCAACGCCTCATATACTGAGCTGTCAACAATTTTATCAAGATTAACGATCGTTTTGCTTTTTCTGGCAGTTATTCCTGCATGTTTTTCCCAGGAATATTTTACTGCCGAGCAATGGAATTTCAGGATCATAAAGATCAGTGAACCCTATGTTTTCCAGGATGAGATCACCAGTTATACAGCCAGTTTCAATCTGGGCAACCGGGATATGCTGTTGCTGGAAATCTATCCTCGCGGCAGGGATTGTTTCAACGACAGCCTGTGCCTTATTATTGAGACCGAGCGCATCCTGGAAGATATAAAGAACCAGGATCGAAAGCGGTTTGATGGTTTGGAGAGACAGGACATGGAATTTCGGGTGAAGAACGGATTTAATAGTTCCCGTCACATTTACGCTTCAGCTTCGGAACATGCAGTTATTGATCTGTACCTGACGGAGGGGTTTGTGTATGCGCTTTCGTTAACAACAAAGCAGGATCCCTCGGCTTACATTGACGATATGGATTCGTTTGAGTTTCTGCGGGAACTAAAAGACCATGGCGCTCGCAAACAGGAATTCCAAAGGAAGAAAGATGCTATTGGGCCTTAGCAGTGGTAATGACTTTTCTTACACGGTACGGTTTTTTTTGCTGGGATTCGTAGTAAGTGCGCATCAGTATTTCAATCACAATACCGATCGTGATAAGTTGAATTCCGGCAATTAGCAGTATAAGTCCCAGGATAAGGAGTGGTTTGCCCCAGATATCGTATCCGAGAATTTTAAGAATAAGGAGGTATACATTGATTCCCAAACCACCCAGGAACAGGATAAGTCCGAAATTTCCGAAAAGGTGCATGGGTTTTTGCATGTATTTTTTAAAAAACAAAACAAGCAAAAGGTCGCTCACCACTTTAAAAGTCCTGTTTATACCATATTTTGATTTGCCCATGGTCCGGGGATGATGTTTCACGTCCATTTGCGTGATGGTGGCTCCTTCGAGGGAGGCAAGCACAGGAATGAACCTGTGAAGTTCACCATAGAGTCCGAGGCTTTTGGCAATATCGCTTTTAAAGACTTTCAACGTGCATCCGTAGTCTTTCATCTTGACCCCGGTGGAAGAGCGTATGATATAATTAGCAATGCGGCTGGGGATTTTCCGGAGGAACATTCCGTCCTGCCTGTTTTTCCTGATACCGGCCACCATGTCCCATTCTTCTTTTTCAGCCAGTTCAAGCATGGCAGGGATATCAGAGGGATCGTTCTGGAGGTCGCCGTCGATGGTAACAATATACTGACCTTCTGCGAAATCGATACCGGCGGAAAGGGCGGTGCTTTGACCATAGTTTTTCTGAAGTTCGATGATTTTCAGATCGGGACCGAGAACAGCCCGGAGTTCTTTCAGCGTGTTATCGGTTGAGCCGTCATCAACATAAACGATTTCGTATTCATATTCTTTCAGGCTGGATCTGATCTTTTCCACCAGTGGCCTGATATTTCCTTCCTCGTTATAAACACAAACTACAACAGAGAGCTTTAACATAGCAAATATTTTGATGGGGCGATTCCCGTTGGTAAATCCTGACGGGATACAAAAATAACCAATATCCTGTATCAGTATGAAATATCCATTCCGGAATCGCTGTTTCCCGGATCACCCATGTCGTCTTTTCTAAGCTGGAAATTATTGAATTTATAGGATAGAGTAAGCATAACCACCTGAGGTTCCATAGTAAAACGGGATCTTTCGTAAAAGACATTTTTCTCTGACGAAGTGATCTCATATTTCAGGGTGCCAAAGATATCTTTCACCTGAAGTACTGCGCTGAGGGACCGTTTAAGAAAGTCCTGCCGGATGGCGGCATCAGCCGTGAATGTGCCTTCCCGGGATCCCTGGGCAGTAACGGTAGGGCCCCGGTATGTTGTTCTGATTTCAAACCGCGTGGAAGATTTTAGTTTGACGCCGGCATTCATCCTTGTGTTCCAGGTAGTGGTGAATTCGTTGAGGGGTTCTCCGTTAAGTTCTCCGTCCAGTTCGTAATAATAAACACTTCCCATGAGATTAAGTGAAAGCCACTTTACTGCATCAATACTTATCATGGCTTCTCCTCCCAGTGAATGATCCTGATTCAGGTTTACAAAGGTATGAGTGATCACGGTGCCTTCGGAAGCTTCACTAACCCTGGATATTAAATTTTTAGTGTTTTTATAGAATCCTTCCAGGCTCATGAAGCTACCTTTCCACTTTTTAAGCCATCCCAGTTCAAAAGAGTTTATGTATTCCGGTTTAAGATCAGGATTGCCACGCCAACGGTTATTAGCATCCCTGTAGTAGGTGAACGGTTCAAGTTGTCTGCCTCCCGGCCGGTCGATACGGCGCGAGTAGCTGGTGTAAAGCTGGTGGTCTTTTTTTAATTTTCTGGAAATATGAAGGCTGGGGAAATAATCGGGCTGGTCAATCGTATAATCCAGCCCGGCTTGCTCCGATGTGATGACCCTATGGGTATATTCACCCCGCAGTCCGAGGAGGTACTCAAACCCAAATAGCTGATGTGAAAAAGTAAGATAGGCAGCATAAATATCCTGCCGGAATTTCATTTTATTACTGTAATCGGGAATTTCCGACGCCGGGATCTGTCCGAAGATATAATCCTCATTATCTTTTGAGTGATCGGTAAGCAGGCCGGCTTCGAGGGTTGCGTTATTACGGAATGGTTTGGTATAGTCAAGTTTATTTTGCATTTGCCGGGCGTTTTCCTTTTCCAGGGTGTTGATGTACCGGATCGGATCTCCCTGTTTATTCCAGCTGGCATCGGAGATCCATTCTTTTGTGTTTTCTTCATCGTTACCATCGCGGCCTGCAAGAAACACATTGATTTCCAGTTTTTGACCGAGTGTGTCGAGTTGTTGCTTAAAGTATAAGTCGGTAGAGAAGTATTTGGATCTTCTTGGGCCATCTTCCTCACTAAGGTAATATTGAACCGGGGTTGTATCGGGAACGATCCATTCTTTGCTCTCCAGGTGGCGGTCCCATCCGGAATTGAATTCACCATATCTTACTGC
>JAHJRE010000171.1 GCA_018831055.1 Bacteroidota bacterium | reverse complement strand
TTATATTACGAAATTGCTGGTAAGGGAGATAACATCATCTTAATTCATGATGGATTAATACACTGCGAAATTTGGGATAAACAATTCCCCGTATTTGCAAAAAGTTATTGCGTTGTCCGCTACGATCGTCGTGGTTACGGTAAATCTCCTAATCCTCCTACCCCTTTCTCAGATGTTGAGGATCTAAAACAACTGTTTGTTCAGCTAAGGATAGATAAGGCTATCGTGTTCGGGATGTCGGCCGGTGGTGGTTTGGCCATCGATTTCACCCTGAAATATCCCCAAAATGTATCTGCCTTGGTTTTAGTTGGTGCTATAGTAGGAGGGTTTTCTTATACGTCTCATTTTATGACCCGTGGTGGTCATGTCAATTCATTGGAGAAGCTATTGGCCAGTCCACCAAAAATGATTCAATATTTTGGAAGGGAAGATCCTTATCAGATATATCCGGAAAATTTAGAGGCAAAAGAAACATGCTTAAAATTGTTACAAGCCAATCCGATCAATGTTGATGCTGAGAAATTCAATTATATGAAACCCGCTGAACGAACCGCGATAAAATTTCTCTCTGAGATCAGCGTACCTACTTTGGTTTTGGTTGGTGAATTTGATATCCCGGATGTTCATGCACATTCAGGGGCGATTGAGTCAGGAATCCCTGATGCAAAGCGTAGGATTATATATAATTCCGGTCATCTGATTCCTTTTGAGCAGCCTGAAGCTTTCAACGCATCAGTTATAGAATTTTTAAATAGTATTGAATTATAATAGATACTCATTTCCAAATATGCTGCCTCAAGGATCACAATTATCGACTTTATCCTCAATAATTGCATTTCACGGCTTAAAAGATTCATCTTCGTCAGATCATAATATACACAAGCCACTGGAATTAACTATACTAGTCAAAACGATTTGATTTGAATCACTCAAAGATGATCCATACTGTGAGTTAGGAGTTACACATAGAATGGATGAATCAATGTGGGATAGTAAATCTAAATATTAATCTAGAATAATTGAAATTATGAATTTTATAAACCACAATTTTCTGAATATTGGTGATAATTACAAAAAATACATGATTATTATTTTTACTTTAACTTGTTTTTTCAATTCAAATATTATTCTGGCTCAGAAGAAAGATACAATTTTTGATTTCTATGAATATGCAAACAAAGAATGGCTGGATAATACAATTATTCCTGAAAAAGTTTGTGTAGTTAACAATTGGGGGATACTTTGGGAAGAAATTATTGAAAAATCGATCGAAATACTTTCTGATAAAGTACAGTACGAACTTGATGAGAACAATCAATACATATTGATTCAATTACAAAATTTTTATAAAAGTGCAGCTGAAAATATTCCCAATGAAAGAAAAAGAGTTTATTTAGTTCAAAAGCATTACCCAATAATATTTGGTGTAATATTTTCAAAAATTACCATACCAAAAGAAAAAGAAGAAAAAATTAAAGAATTAATAAAATATTTGGCCTTAACTTTCAGGCAAAAAATTGAAAATAGCAACCATATTGAAGAGAAAAATATTGATTTCTTCCTATCAATCTTAGAAGATATGAAATTTGAAATTGGAGCTCCGGATATATCCCATCTTCCCAAAATACCAGAACTCTCAACAAATTCTTTAGAAACAAATATTGAGTTAACAGAAGAATATCAAGCCATTATAAATACAGAAAAGCCTTATTGGGAATCGCCTCCTTTTGAGACAGATTGTAGATATAATTATAATGAAAATAAAGTAAAAATATATGCAGGTACTTTATATGCTTCAAATTTCTCTAATGAGAATGGTGCTGCTGAAGTGTTTGCAACAATTGGTAGAACGATAGCGCATGAAATGACTCATGCGTTCGATAAGCTTGGAAAAAAATTTATTAAGAAGGATTGGGAAAATATTAATACTTCCTTAATCAATCAGTTTAACAAATATTCAATTCAAGAGAACTATATAGTAGATGGAAAAACTACTCTTCAGGAGAACTTTGCTGACTTGGGTGGAGTGGAAGTATCTTTATTAGCATTACAACTCTTTTTGAAAGATAAATTTCCACAATATTCAGAAAAGGAAAAGCTGGATGTAATTCGTAACTATTTTTTAGCATATGTGGCATTTTGGAGAGAGAAAGTCACCCCTGAATTTGCATTATTAGGTTTAACAAGGTCGCATACACCACAAAAATTTAGAGCAATTGGTCCAATATATAATCAGAATGAATTCTATGATGTCTTCAAAATAGATATTAAATCAATATACTATATTCCTGAGAATTTACGGATTTGTATATGGTAGGAAATTTATTGAATGGTTTAGGTGAAGCCTAAATGAGAAATGGACAAAAAGAATTCGCTTTTAACATTATTAGAAATCCTTAAAGCTAAATCCTGATATCGAGAATGCCAAAAAAAATGCTGAATGTAAAAAAGAATTAAAACCACAAAACTAAAATGAGAAAATAATAAATGAAGAAAACTACTTTTATTGCTGTTTTAATAATAGCACGATTATTAATTTTCTTACCTGCATTTGCTCAAGAAACAGAATTGATTGTATTAAAAAACACAAATTTCGTTGATGTGAAAAAGGGTAAGTTATGCAGCAATGTTGATATCGTGATTGAGGGATCAGTAATCAAAGAAATAAATCAACATTCTGAAGATAAGAATTATACAGGGGCCAAATTACTTAATCTGGAAGGGTGCTATATTATTCCCGGACTTATAGAAGGGCACACTCATATTACTGCTATTCCGGAAAAAAATTTAACAATTGCATTAAAACACGGTGTAACAGCTCTTAGGGACATGGCAGGTGATGGAGAATATTTAAAATTGTTACAGGATGCAGTTAAGTCAGGTGAACTTATCGGGCCTGATATTTATTTTTCAGCTCTCATGGGTGGGGAGGAGTTGATAAAGAATGATTCAAGGGTGCGATTATCAACATCGTCAAATTATTCGATAGGCGAAGCACCATGGATGAGACTTGTTGATGATACAAGTAATATTATTAAAATTATCAGCGACGCCAAAAATTGTGGGGCAACCGGAATAAAGATTTATGCTTATTTGTCTGCTGCTTTAGTTTCTAAATTATCAGAAGAAGCAAAAAAGCAGAATATGAAAGTTTGGGCGCATTGGGAAGTTTATCCTGCAACTCCTGAAGATGTTATTAATGCTGGCATTGAAGTTGTTTCACATGTTTATTTTTTACTATCTCCACCTGATTGGAATTATAAAGACGGTTCTAAAAATTTGGATCCTGTTTATTCTGATTCGTTCAGAAATAAAAGTTTATTTGATATTATGAAGAATAACAACATTTATCTTGATCCTACCATTGTAGTATCAAGAGAAATGTTTAGTTCAAACACAGATAGAAAAAAGGTGGACGAATTAAATTCGGCTGTTTATAAAATAGTAAAAGCAGCTTATGATGAAGGGGTAAAGATTATTGCAGGAACAGATATCTTCTTTCCAGGGAATGAAATTGATAATCTACCACTTCATGAAGAAATTGAATTTCTGGTAACAAAAACCGGAATAAGCCCGATAGATGCTCTAAGAGCAGCTACTATTTACAACTGTGAAGTATTGGGAATCGATAATACACAGGGAACCATTGAAGTAGGAAAAATTGCGAATCTTGTTGTACTTACAAAAAACCCACTTAATGATATTCATAATATTGAAGAAGTTAAGTTCGTAATAAAAAATGGATTAATTATTAACTAAAATAAATAAATAAAATGAAAACTAAAATTACTTTACTCGTATGTGCTATTTTATTATCAGCATCTCACATTTTTAGTCAAAAATTGCTTGACTTTGGCAAGTTTGAGGTTCAGATAGCCGAGGTCAAAAAGATTGAGAACTTTACCAGCGAAAGCGGAGACTTAATATCGGCAAATAAGCGTAGCAACCAATTATTTGAAGTTAAATTAGAGATTACATCCTATGATGAAGGAGAATTTGGATTGTACCCAAAGATGTTCAATTGTATGTTTCAATACAGGGGCCAGGTGTTGGTTACTGCAGCAGTTGCTTTTGGAACAAAGGTGATCGATAGAGGTACAGGAACAACCACAGAATATTGGTATACCGATCCGGAAGTTTCTATAAATATTGGAGTTGGTAAAAACGATAAATTTAAGAGGTATCTCATTGTAGAGTTACCAAGAGAAGTCACAAAAATCTTTATTCAGGGGCCAAAAGTTATTGGCGAAATAAGTCTTTAAGATTCCATTTAACAGACAATTTTATTACAATGATGGGGCAGGCATAAATAAACTGTTTTTGTCAATATTTGAATAGAACCTACTAAGTATATGATCAATAATAAATAAAATTAATAATATGAAATTACATACTCACATCATTATGATATGCTGCATTTTGGGTTTGCATCCAGGTGTATCTTTGCAAGCACAACAACAGAAAAATCATGTCGATTTTAATTCGCAGCAATTTAAAATTATTCAGGGTGAAACTCTTGATTATCTTGGACGAAAGACCTTTAAAGGTTTTGGGGTAGTTTCTGATTTAAAATTCAAGAATGGAATAATAGAAGTCGATATGGCTGTCAATGGCGGACGATCTTACCCTGGAATTAATTTCAGAATAAGTTCTCCGGGTAATTTTGAACATTTCTATATTCGCCCGCATCGGGCCGGACTTTATCCTGACGCATTGCAATATACACCTTGCTGTAACGGAATCGATTCATGGCAACTCTTCAACGGAGAGGGTAATACAGCTTCAGTAATCATTCCAAAAAACGAATGGTTTCATGTTAAATTAGAAATTAAAGATTCAAGGGCCAGAGTATTTATTAATGATACCCTATCATCATCTTTTGACATCTTTGAACTATATCATGGAGATAGTGATGGCTCCATTGGTTTAAGCGGCCCAATAGATAACAGCGCATATTTTTCAAACTTTTCTTATTACCAAACTGATGAGGTAATTTTTGATGTTCCACCTGTCAAAGACACTCCAATTGGGTTTATCTCAGACTGGGAAATCTCTCAACCTTTCGGAATATTGGAAGTTGATTTTGAGAAGACTCCCTCGCAGCAAAATCTGGGTGAAATTAACTGGAAGAAAATCAAAGCGGATGAAAGCGGGCTTGTAAATATTGCGAATCATTACGGCAGAATTACGATGGCCTCAGATATAATATATGCCAAAACCATTATTAATGTCGATCAGGATTCACTTATCGAATTGAAATTCGGATATAGTGATGCGATAATGCTATTCTTGAATGGACAAAAAATGTATTTCGGAAATAGTGCGTACACTCAACGTGATCCTTCCTTTTTAGGAATAATTGGTTTGCATGATGCAGTCTATCTCCCTTTAAAAAGAGGTAAGAATGAATTACTCATAGGTTTGGTTGAAGTAATGGGTGGATGGGGATTCATGTTTCAGTACGGTAGTTTGATTTACAAGAATGAAAATATGACCGAACTCTGGGAAACAGAAAAGCAATTTAATATCTCTGAATCTGTTGTGTATGATCCTAAAAGAGATGTGCTTTATGTTTCCAACTTCGACCAGCTAAATGTTGGTAATCCAAATGTAAATCAACATATATCAAAAGTTTCACTAAAAGGTGAAATTATTGATTTAAAATGGATTGGTGGTTTGAAGAATCCATTAGGGATGACAATATATAATGACAAACTTTATGTTGCTGAGCGAAATCAGGTAGCGGAAATTGATCTGGATAATGATAAAATAATCAAGCACATAGACGTTCCAGGTTCTATTTTCTTAAATGATATTGCAATTGATGAAAAAGGGAATATTTATGTTTCCGATTCACGAAAAAATGTAATATGGAAGCTTTCCGACAGCACAGCAGAACAATGGCTGGTAGGTAACGAAGTTCTTGACCCTAATTCTCTTTATATGTTTAAGGGAAAACTATTATTTGGTAATAGTGGTGATAGCTGGCTTAAAGCAGTTGATCTTGACACTAAAGATATTACAAAAGTTGCCAGGTTTCCCAAAGGATTTATTGATGGGATCAAAGTTGCTAATAACGGTGAATTGCTTGTTTCATTATGGTCAGGAAAGATTTATAAAGTCTCAGAAGAAGGGTCAATAAAATTGATTATGCATACTGAAAACAAAGGAAAGTATAGTGCAGATTTCGAGTACATCCCCTCAAAAAAAATGTTGATTGTTCCGACTTTCTATAATAATACAATACAAGCCTATACTTATGAATAAGAAATATAAGTATCTGATTGATAATAGCAATTTAATAATAAAAACTAATCACTAAAATCAACATAAATAATGAATACAAAACTAAATTTAACAAATGCTATCGTTTTCTTTTTTATTATAATAAGTGCCAATCTGTATGCACAAAATATAACCCATTTTTCCTCTCCAACATTGATATTGAAAAATGCCGTAATAATTAGAAGTCAAAATAATGTATCCATTCCAAATCGTACATTGATTATAGAAGACGGATTGATAAAATCCATTTTGGGTCCGGATAGCGATGAAATATTACCAGATGGTGAAATCATAGAATTATCAGGGCATTATATCATCCCTGGCCTAATTGAAGGGCATAATCATATAAGCGGTATAACTGATGAGGAACTCCAGAAATCATTAAAACATGGAGTAATGGGAATCAGGGATATGGCCGGAGATGCTATGTTCCTAAAGGATATCCAGACCAGAATTGATAATGGGGAACTTCTTGCTCCTGACATTTATTATTCTGTTTGTTTGCTGGCAGGGAATTTATCCAAAATGATTTCCGGGCCAGAATAGCAACTCCCGAATCAATACCCTTGGGTTCTGCACCTTGGATAAGGCAAATTGACGAAAATACAGATATCGGAGAAGTGGTTACTGAAGCACAAAATTGCAGTGCAACAGGTATCAAATTATATGCTTATCTGAATCCAGATCTTGTAACCAAAATAGTAGCTGAAGCAAACAAACAAAACCTGAAAGTCTGGGCTCATGCTTTTGTTTATCCTGCAACCCCAGAGGATTTGGTTTCAGCCGGGGTGAATAGCTTATCGCATGCCCCATTTCTGATATATCCTACCGATTGGCAGTATCAACCACAAGGTTCATTTGATTTGAGTAAAGAGGTGTTAGATTCGAAAAGACTTGATGACATTTTAAATAATATGCAGAAAAAAGGTATAATCCTTGACCCAACATTGTACCTGTTTGAAGTAACTGTTAGCGAACTGTCTGACGAGAAACCAGAACTAAATGAGAAGCTCGAACTAGCTTATGAAATTACCAGAAAGGCTTACCAAAAAGGAATTAAAATTGCAGTAGGCACTGACTTCTCACTGATAAATGAAGAGACTGATAAACCCACCATTTTTGATGAAATGTATCTATTGGTAGATGAGATTGGGATGTCTCCTATCGAGGTAATTACCGCCTGTACAAAAACCAATGCTGAACTATTGGGCATTGAAGAAACCTGTGGGACTATTGAAGTTGGGAAACGGGCTAATCTTATTGTACTCAAAAGTAATCCAGCTGAAAATATTATGAACATAGAAGATCAGGCTATAATTATAAAGAATGGTGAAATTGTTTATGATAAAAGACAGATTAGATAGTGAAAAGAATCTGTTGTTGACGGGTAATGATATATTTAGGTCAGAACTGTAATATTTTATCGAATCCTTAAATCATCAAAAAAGAAAATTAATTGATATGAAAAAACTATTTTCACTAATTCCTATTGTTGCATTATATTGCAATCTGCTTGCATTGCTGATAATATCCTTTCCTGGAAAAGCCTCAGGATATCAACCAGTGAACTTGCAATTCGACACTGCCTTAATAAACAAAGAAATAGCTGAGTTAACCAGGAAATATGATATCCCTGGAATTGCATTAGCCATTATTACTAAAGATAGCATATGGATTGGAACACATGGATATGCTGATATAATAAGCAAAGACCAGGTTTCTGAAAAAACAATTTTCAGGTTAGGATCAATCTCAAAAACTTTTCTGGCAATAGCAATTATGCAATTGGTTGAGGAAGGGAAAATAAACCTTCATGATCCTGTTCAAAATATATTGCCGGAAATTGAAATGAACAACAAATGGGGAAAAAAGTATCCGGTACGAATCATTCACCTCCTGGAGCATACATCAAGTATTGATGATGTTCATTTTAATGAAGGCTATAATACAACATCCAAGCAGGAACTGCCATTAAATGAAGTTTTTTCTATTAATCCTAGATCCAGATATGTTCGTTGGAAACCCGGTGAAATTTGCAGTTATTCAAACGATGCCTATTCCTTACTGGCATTAATCATCGAAAGAACTACTGGCCAGAAATTTGAAGACTATATTCAAAAGCATATTTTAGATAAAATCGGAACTGTTTCAACAACTTATTTAAGAAATGATAAAAACAATAACCTTTTTGCGCAAGGATATACAAATGACGGCCATCCACTTGACTTTGTCCCTGTTTTAATGAGACCATCAGGGGGGCTCAACTCAAATGTGTGGGATTTGGCCAGCTTTGTTCAAATGCTTTTAGACAAAGGATCTTACAATAATAATCTACTAATTGATTCTTCAACTTTAATCAGGATGTTATTCCCATCATCATCAATCCCGGCAAAGGAAGGATTTAAGCCAGGATATGGTTCAGGGTTTGGTTCTTATTATATAGATGGGCATAAATTATATGGTCACGGAGGAGGAATACCTGATTTTAATTCTATTTTTCTTTTTGATCCAGACCTAGAAGTTGGTATTGTTGTCTTGATAAATAAGAATTCTGATTATTTCTGGAAAGTGGTTAGAAAAGTTGTATCATTAATTCAACTTGAGAATAGTACTCAGAAAAAGGCATTGGAATATCCAAAAAACAGATTAGTTCTTGATGACATTACCGGGTATTACTCACAAGCTAATTTTGGGATCAACCTGGACAGATTTCCTAATTACTTCTTGTCCGGTAAAACATTGTTTTTTGAAAACGATACATTGTTTAGTAAGGAATTTCAAAGTGAAAAGAAAGCGATAATCCATGTAGAAGGAAACGCATACAAGAGGATAAATGAAAACTATGAGTTGCTATATTTTTTCAAGAATTCGGATGGGGAAATGATGTTGACCGTTTCGGGAAAGGATTTCTACAAGAAAGACGCTGCCTGGAAGCCTATATTTGATCGCTTATTCCTGTTGTTCAGCATTTTTATAATTCTATCGTTTGTTTTGTTTACTTTTTATTGGCCTGTCAAAAGGGTGATATTAATCTTGTGGAAAAAAGAACGTCAAAAAATATCATTTCTTTCTCGCCTGATTCCTTTAGCTGCAATTATCTCCCTTCTAGTTTGCTTAATTTCACTTTCTGTGTGGTTTGGTGATTATAACAATGCTGGTATAGTCAGCTTTGCCAGTGTATCAATATTTGTTTTTTCATTGTTCTTTTCGCTTTTTTCAATAATCGGTTTTTGGATTTGTAGCTTCAGGAAGAGTACGAAGATTAAAAATAAGCTTGAGAAAGTATATCTAATCATTGTGTCATCAACCCTTGTAGCCCTATCAATATTTCTTTATAATTATGAGATCATCGGGCTGATGTTATGGGCATATTAGTCAATCATCCATGAAATTTTTCTATTGATAGATGTATAAGGCCATAGCAAAAACCATAGAAAAATTAGAACCGAAAAAAAATAATTGAAAAAAGAATCATGAAAATAAAAAGAACTCACTTTTTCCTAATGATCTATTTCTTTTTAATAGCAAACTTACATTCACAATCAATACACGATGTAATACTACATGGAGATCTGCTTAAAGTAAAAAGCCTGGTTGAAAATAACCCCAACTTATTGGAATTTACCAACGACAATTACAATTCATGTATTCATTATGGAGCAAGGACAGGTTTTGTAGAAATAATCGAATTTCTTATCCAAAAAGGAGCAGATGTAAATAGTGAAAATATTGCTCAGGAAACACCTTTACATTTTGCAGCGGCATTTGGACATCCAGATGCAATAATAGTTCTGCTAAAAAATGGAGCCAATATAAATGCCAAAAACTATGAAGGTAGCACACCCCTTCACTATGCAGTTCAGTTTGCCGATATGCAAAGCATTGAACCACTTGTTGAAAATGGTACTGATGTTAATGCCAGGAACATACTTGATTATACACCACTTGATTATGCCTGCGCTTTTCATAAAGAAGATGTTATAAAATATCTCAAATCGTATGGGGCGCTTGCCTCTCAACCAGGTGATCCTGAAATTGCACAATTAACTGAAAATGTATATCGCATTACGTACCCATATTGCGAAAGATCGAACATCGCTGTATTGAGAGGCAATGATGGCCTGCTTCTCGTGGATACCGGATGCGATGAGAAATTAATAGAAATACTTAAAAATGATTTAATCAAACTTGATTCAGGAGAAATTCAATACATTATCAACACACACCTACACCAGGATCACATAGCCGGAAACAGTATTGGAGGGGATAATTGCACAATTATTTCTTATACAAACCTGGAAAAGTTGGTTACGGAAGGAACTTTGACCAAACAGAATAAGCCCCTGAAAGGTTCAAACGGTAAGTCATTCGATAGCATTTACACCTTGAATTTTGATGATGAAAAAAAACAGATAATTCCGTATCCGGGTGTTCACACTAATGAGGACATAATGGTTTATTTTCCCAATTCTGGTGTTGTTCATCTTGGAGATTTATTTATTTCCCAATCCTTTCCTTCTGTTTTCCAAAATGTGCCAGGTTATTTAGAATTTCTTGAAATAATATTAAATGTTTTCCCCGAATCCACGATTTATATTGGCGGACATGGAAAAGAAGTAAACTATGATGATTTAGGTAACTATTATAAAATGCTTTTGAAAACAAATACTGTTATTCTTCAAAAATTAAAGGACGGAGAAACAGTTAAGGAAATCAGAAAATCATCAGGTTTATCCGGATATGACCAATGGGGTGAATTTATTCCTCAACTAAGTATAATTTACTGGATTGAGAGAGCACAGTAGAAAAAACTATTGTGAACTAATCCCGATTTTCATCGGGACAGGTTGTGCCTATTGTGGTAAATAAATAGAACCACAGTCACAATAGAGCACAGTAGAAAAAAGCAGGGTTTTCGCTGTACAATCCTTATATTTGCCTCTTTACCAGGACATGCATTTTATGAAAAGAGAGCCAAGGGGCATAACCCGCTTCCCCCGTACATTCTGGATTGCCAACGTCATGGAGCTTTTCGAGCGCTGGGCATGGTATGGCATTTTCATTATTTTAGCCATTTACCTGACCGGTTCCACCGACGAAGGAGCATTGGGCTTCACGCAGGTGCAGAAAGGGTACCTTATGGGAACCGTTGTAGGCATTCTGTATATTCTGCCAACCATCACAGGAGCCATTGCCGACAGGTTCGGGTACAAACGCATGCTTATTCTCTCTTATCTTATCCTTGCCAGCGGTTATTTCCTGATGGGTTATGCCAGGAGTTATGCAGGCATGTTCCTGGTTTTCCTGTATGTTGCCCTTGGGGCAGGACTGTTTAAGCCGGTGATTTCGGCCACTATAGCAAGGACGACCACCAAAGAAACCGCCACGGTCGGATTCGGTATATTTTACATGATCGTGAACATAGGCGCTTTTCTTGGTCCGGTTACAGCGGCCAAAATGCGCGTGCTCGACTGGCAATACGCATTCATGATCTCCTCTGTTGCCATATTGATTAACCTGGCGCTGGTACTCATCCTGTATAAAGAACCACCAAGAGATAAAGTATCCGAGCCATTGGGGAAAACCATCAGAAGCATATTCGCCAATCTTTTCACTGCCCTGAAAGACCTTAAGCTGATCTTTTTCCTGATCATCATCGTCGGATTCTGGACTATGTACAATCAGTTATTTTTCACCCTTCCGGTTTTTATCGACCAATGGGTCGATACCAACGTCGTATACAGGAACATTCACTCGGTGTGGCCCTGGCTGGCCGGGTTCCTGGCCAACGAAGAATCAGGAATCAACGCGGAGTTGCTGGTGAATATCGATGCGCTGTATATTGTTATATTGCAGGTACTTATTTCCTGGATGATCAAAAGAATAAAACCCGTAAACACAATCATCACCGGCTTTCTGATCAGCGCTATTGGCATAGGCTTGTGGTTTGTGACCCAGAACGGCATGTATCTTTTCGTCACCATCCTGGTTTTTGCCGTTGGTGAGATGGCCAGTTCCCCGCGCATCCTGGAATATATCGGGAATATTGCGCCCAAAGACAAAGTGGCCATGTACATGGGAACCTATTACCTGCCGCTTGCCGGTGGAAATTTCCTGGCTGGCATACTGTCGGGAAATGTGTATGCCAATATGTCGGATAAGATCAGCCTGCTGCAGGAAGAAGTGGCAAAAAGAGGGATTGAATTACCTGAAATATCCACTTCATTCACTCAAAATGAATATTTCAGCGCTGCCGCGAATGCTTTAGAGATGAATTCCCAGGAACTGACAAACTATCTCTGGACAACCTACCATCCTTGCAATATCTGGATGGTCTTCACCGGCATCGGGCTGGGAACTGTTGTTTTGCTGTTTCTTTTTGATAAATTCGTATTGAGAAGATCCCCAACCTCTAACCCCTAATCCCTCTCTGATTCTCTTCACTCGACCGTTCTCTTCCAATACGCATGGGGATCATCCTCATCCTCCTCGTCCTCTTCTTCCAGCTCCCAGGAATATTGCTTGCGCTGCGGCCCTTCTTTCCTGAAATACAAAGCCAGTAAGGTACCTGCCACCAGTCCCAGCAAATGGGATTCCCAGGAAATATTTTCTTCAGGAAAAAGCTCGGGGAAGACACCCCAGATAAGGCTGCCGTAAAGGAAAGCCACTATCATTGAAATGGCCATCAGCCGGGGATTTTTGCGAATCAATCCGCTGATGAACAGAAAAGCCGCCAGTCCGTATACTATCCCGCTGGCACCGATGTGATACGCTTCCCTGGCCCCTATCCACACCCAGAAACCGGTGAATAACCAGATAAGGATCAAAACTTTAAAGGCGATCTTGCGATAAAAATAAAAGAGGGTTAGCATTAAAACAAAAAGAGGCACCGAATTGGCCGAAATATGTTTAAGGTCGGCATGAACGAAAGGCGCCAGCACGATGCCCGGAAGTCCTTTCCAGGAAAGAGGATACACACCCAGAAACCCAAAAGAGATGTCAAAAATCATTTCCGAAAACTTCACCGCCCACATCAAAAGGATGATGACTGCGGAAATCAACAGACTGTTGAAAATGTGTTTCTTTTCCTGAATGCCGGATACCATAGTTGCAGATTGTCAAAAACTATTCCAAAGATAATGAGAATAGAGGCAGGTTGCTGGGGGCTGGGAACTGGAGACAAGTTGCAGGTTGCAAGTTACAAGTTACAGAGTGCAGGGTGGTGAGTGATCCTTGCTACTTGCAACCTGGGACCTGGGAACTGGGACCTGGGAACTGGGTACAAGTTGCAGGTTACAAGTTACAGAGTGCAGGGTGGTGAGTGATCCTTGCTACTTGCAACTTGTAACCTGTGACCTGCCTCTTGTGACTTTTGACCTGCACCGTTTTCTCATTTTTTGCGGATATTCAACTAAAATTTTCACTTTTTTGCAACCCCTCTTTCTTTTTTCTGTCACTCAAATCAAAACATCATTAATTTTAGCATCATGAAAAAGCACGCAGGTATTTACACATTGGCATTTTTATCTGTTTTGTTCTCTCTGGCCGGGTTTGCCCAGGAACCGGAAACAAAATATTTATTCAGCGGAAAGGATAAGGACGTGAAGGTCTCGGCATTTGCAGCCGTTTTCACGCAATTTTCAGCATTGCACGGTGATTTCGCCGTTTCCAGCGGAGGCGGGGCTGCTTTGATCTTTAACCAGGGATTCTTTTTCGGAGGTTACGGGCAGGGTGTGGCTACCCGGCATGAGTACGGACCTCTTACAAGGAAACTTCCTGAAGCAGTCATCATCGACGGTAAAGTGGTTTATAACGAAACCATTGATGATTACAGGATGCTCATGGGGCATGGAGGATTCTGGACGGGATATGTCTTCAGCTCTCATCACGTTTTCCACATCATGACCGGGGCCAAGCTCGGATGGGGCTCGGTTGCCCTCACCAACGATTACCATAACAACAACAAAAATACGGATGCGGTGTATGACAGGATCTTTGTGATGATCCCCGAAGTTGGCGCCGAGCTGAATCTGACCAAATGGATGAAGATCAATGCCACCGTTGGATACAGGGTCGTAACCGGACTAAACAAAGAATATGCCTACGACACGGGAACCGAGGTCGTTGAGAAAAAATACTTCGAATCATCCGATTTCAACAGCATAGAAGGATCCATCAACCTGGTTTTCGGCTGGTTCCATCAGTAATCATTTTGTTTGTACCATCCTGGATTGTTTCAGGAAAATTACTTCTCACCCCGTTCTTCTTATGAACGATTACCCGGAAAATTGTTTATAGATTATTAACCCGTTATTTAAAAAATCTTATAACCATGAAAAGATTTGTTTTATTTATTTTCTTATCCCAGATTCTGTTTTTCACGGCCCTTGCCGGTGATGATGTCTCCCGCGATAATAAAACCATAAGCGGGCATATAAAAGATGCCCGTAGTGGAGAGGATCTCATCGGCGCAACCATTTATATAAAGGAACTTGGTACCGGAACGGTTACCAATGTGTACGGATTTTATTCAATTAGTCTGCCCAAAGGGAATTATCATATTTCCTATTCCTATATCGGTTACGAACCGTTGTCACGGGCCCTAGAGCTCAAGGAGGATATTAGAATAGATATTGAGCTCGAGCAGGTAAAAACACAACTTGAAGAAGTAAGGATCATAGCCGAAAAAAAGGGTGAGATCCTGCAAAAACCGGAAATGAGCGTTGCAAAGATTGAAGCCCGGACCATACGTGAGATACCTTCACTCTTCGGTGAGGTGGATGTTATCAGGGCCATTCAGTTGTTGCCAGGAGTACAATTCACTTCTGAGGGTAGCACGGGGTTCAGCGTCCGGGGAGGCAGTCCGGACCAGAACCTTGTACTGCTCGACGAAGCAACCGTCTACAACGCCGGCCATCTGCTGGGATTCTTCTCGGTTTTCAATAACGATGCTGTAAAAGACGTAATGCTATACAAAGGGGATATTCCGGCTCAATTCGGAGGGAGGCTGGCTTCTGTCCTGGATGTAAGAATGAAAGACGGCAACACCAAAAAATTCGGGGTAACCGGAGGCATCGGGCTCATATCTTCCCGTCTCACCGTGGAAGGCCCGATCATTAAGGAAAAGACATCGTTTATCGCCTCAGGGCGAAGGACCTATGCTGACCTTTTCCTGCCTTTTTCAAATAATAAAGATATACGTGATAACAAGCTTTATTTTTACGACTTCAACGCGAAGATCAACCATGTGATCGACGAAAACAACAGGATCTTCGCATCCGGATATTTCGGAAGAGACGTTTTTAAGAATGATTTTGCCAAAATGATTTTGGGAAACCAGACCGGGACCATACGATGGAATCATTTATTTTCGAAAAGAACGTTCAGCAACTTTTCATTCATTTACAGCAATTACCAGTATTTACTCGGAACAGCAGAGGAAGACACACCCAACTCCTTTGAATGGACAAGCGAGTTGGAGGATGTAGGATTAAAGGCCGACTTCACCTATTATCTTAACGCCAACAACACCCTTAAAGTAGGTGCCAGCGTTATCCATCATTTCTTTGATCCGGGTAAAGCCAAAGGAACAGGAAGCGAGAGCCTCTTCACCGAATATAACCAGCCCAAAGCCAGGGCGCTGGAAAGCGCGGTATACATCAGCAACGAACAGAAGATCGGAGCCAGGCTGACGGCAAGGTATGGGCTGCGCTTTTCCATGTTCAACAATATAGGACCAACGACAGTATATTATTTCGATGAAAATTACGACTACGACCATGAAGAGTCGATGAAAGACCTCGATTTCTATAATACCTATACAGGATGGGAACCCCGCCTTGGATTAAACTATGTACTAACGGAAACATCATCCTTTAAATCAAGCTATGCCAGGACATACCAGTATATTCAGCTGGCCCAGAACTCAACGGCAGGCACACCGCTCGACATATGGTTCCCGGCAAGTCCAAATGTAAAACCCCAGATCGCCGACCAGGTAGCGGTAGGCTATTTCAGGAATTTTATGCAGAATGCTCTGGAAACATCCCTGGAAGTTTATTATAAAAACATGCAAAATACCATTGATTTCAAGGATCACGCCAGCCTCCTGCTAAACAAGGAAATAGAAGGAGAACTCAGGTTCGGAAAATCCTGGTCGTACGGAGTGGAACTCATGGTAAAACTCCTGGAAATGCAGGTAGGAAAAGGATATATGAACGGCTGGGTAAGCTATACCTACTCCCGTGCTTTCAGAGAAATTAAGGAAATCAATCGTGGGGAAAAATACAGCGCACCCTATGATAAGCCCAACGATATTTCCATAGTATGGAACTACGATATCACCAAACGCCTCAGCGTTGCTGCCAACTGGATCTATCAAACGGGCCGGCCGCTCACTATCCCGACAGGCAGGGCAGTGATAGAAGGTAATGTCATTCCAGTTTATTCCGATCGTAATGATTTCAGGTATAAGCCCTATCACAGAATGGACGTATCCGTCACTTTCAGGGGAAAAGACAAAGGGCAGCGTTTCCAGTACGACTGGAATCTCTCCATCTACAATGTTTACAACAGGCATAATATGTGGTCGCTGAATTTTGCGCAGGAAGATCCCGACCAGTCCGATCCCACCAAGGCATACGATACCTATGTGGAGAATGTATATCTCTTCGGGATCATCCCCTCATTGACATTTAATTTCAGATTTTAACCGACAAAAACGAAATACCATGAAAAAGTTTATTATACCTGCCTTTATATCATTGGTCATCCTGGGAACAGCATGTTCGGAAAGAGTTGAGATAGACCTGAACGATGAACAGAACAAACGACTGGTCTTATATGGTTATCTCACTACAGACACCATGAAACACCAGATATCGCTCACTTATTCGGCAGATTATTTCTTCAATGCCCCACCGGTTCCGGTACAAAACGCACAGGTTAAAATTGAAGAGTGGAACAGCGATAAGTCATCGATGACCAGGGTTATTGACCTCGACCCGAGCGGCAAAAACGACGGGATCTACGTTACCCGACAGGAAACCTATGCCATAGAGAACCATTATTACAAGCTGGTTGCAAGTGTTCAGGATTCAGATATTGAAGGAACCTACACAGCCGAAACCTTTTGTCCTCCCATTTCAAGGACAGGCCTTGAGATAGAGCTGGAACTGGAAGAAGACTGGGGAAAGGAAGGCTATATCGTAGTAAAGTGTTATTACCAGGATCCTCCCACCCGTGAATGGTACCTTTTTAACATATACAAAAACGGCATCCTGGTAACAGACTCTTTGTCAGAAAAATCCGTATCCGACGATCTTTTCTATAACGGAGGCTACACCAATGGCATAGGAGTGGGATTCCTGGATCAATCGAGGAAAGATCAAAAGGTTTACCCCGGGGATACCATAACATTCCAGGCAGGAAGCATTACGGAAGAGTACGCCAAGTTTATCTGGGAGGCCCAGGCAGAGATACAGTTCAACACTCCGTTATTCAGCGGGCCGCCTGCCAATATTTCCAGCAATATCGACAATGGAGCCATCGGATTCTTTTCAGCCTTTTCAACAAATTATGCATCAACAATTTATCAATAACTATTGACTTTAGTCTAATTATGTTGTAAATTGAGCAACAATTTCACGTTCATTGACGTTTCTCAACAAAGGATTAACAAAAAATCGAACCAGAAATGCTAGAGTACACGAAGACAATCCTTGACAAAGTCAGTTTCGATCAGTATTTGTTTTCCAAAGAACTCAGGAAGTCATTCAAATGGCTTCAGAAAGATGAGATACTTGCATTATACACCTGGTGTATGCTTATGTTCGGAGAGATCTACGGAGACCTGATTAAGGACACATTTAAAGTTTTAAGTTAAAAAAAGTGAAAAAGCCAAAAAACCGGACCCACAAGGTCCGGTTTTTTATTTCCTGCCAAATCATAATCAATTTCGTGATAATTGCTTTACTTCGCTTGTAATTTTTAATACTTTTAGCCAATGATATCGGGTTATCATTTTGTGAAAGTTATGGTAACTTTCCTATATTTGGTCACTTTAAAACACATGGTATATGGAACTGTCGACTGTTAGCGCCATTTCTCCCATAGACGGCCGCTATCGCAAACAAACGGAAACACTGGCATATTACTTCTCGGAAGCTGCCTTTATTAATTACAGGGTTTTTGTAGAGATTGAGTATTTCATCGCCTTATGCAAGCTTCCCCTGCCGCAGTTAAAGAATTTTGACACCTCCATGTTTGAAGAACTCCGCTCCATCAGCCGGGATTTTACCTTCAAAGACGCAGAGGAAGTCAAGCAGATCGAAGCAACAACCAACCATGATGTGAAAGCAGTTGAATACTACATCAAAAAACGCTTCGACAAGCTGGGATTAAAGGAGTACCGCGAATTTGTCCACTTTGGACTTACCAGCCAGGATATTAACAACACTGCCGTGCCTTATGCAACACGGTTATGTTTTAATGACACCCTGATGCCTATGATCCTGGAGTTACAGAAGAAGCTTGCTCAAAAAGCAAAGACCTGGAAAGATATACCCATGCTGGCCCGTACGCATGGACAACCCGCCTCCCCTACCCGGCTTGGAAAAGAGATCATGGTGTTTGTGGAAAGGCTGAAAAACCAGTTGCAACTTTTGCAGTCCATCCCGTTTTCAGCAAAATTCGGCGGTGCAACCGGAAATCTCAATGCCCATTACGTAGCTTATCCAACCATCGACTGGGTGGCTTTTTCCGATGATTTTGTGAACAATACCCTGGGACTGCGCCGTTCAAAAACCACAACGCAGATAGACCATTACGACAATCTGGCAGCCCTTTTCGACAACCTGAAGAGGATCAACACCATCCTGATAGACCTTTCGAAAGATATGTGGACATACATCTCCATGGATTACTTCAAGCAGGCCATCCGCAAGGAAGAAGTAGGCTCCTCGGCCATGCCGCACAAGGTTAATCCCATTGATTTTGAAAATGCGGAGGGAAACCTGGGCATTGCCAATGCTTTATTCGAATTTCTTTCGGCTAAGCTACCTATATCACGGCTGCAACGCGACCTAACCGATTCAACGATCAGCCGGAACATTGGCGTTCCCATAGCCCATATGCTCATCGCCATAAGGTCGTTGATCAAAGGACTGAACAAACTGGTTCTCAACAAGCAGAAGCTTGAGCAAGATCTTGATGACAACTGGGCTGTTGTTGCAGAAGGGATACAGACCATCCTGAGAAGGGAAAGATACCCCAATGCCTATGAACATCTGAAGGAGCTGACCCGCACCAATGAACGCATTTCAAAGGAAGCTATACATGCCTTTATCGATAAGCTGAAACTTCCTGCTGACATAAAAAATGAAATGAAAAAGATTACACCGGAGAACTATACCGGCATTAATCTTATCTGATTCCTGAAAACAGAAGAAATACCACTGCATGAAGAGTTATTACCGTATCCTGGCATACATAAAACCCTATTGGTTTTTCGCAGTTCTGAATGTTCTTTTCAACCTGCTCACCATTGTGTTCTCGCTGTTTTCTTTTGCCATGCTTGCCCCTTTCCTGAAATTATTGTTTGAAAAGGGAAACCTGGTGACAGATAAACCGGAATTCAGTTTCAGCTCCGATGCATTGATTGACTTTTTGAACTATCACATGAGCCAGGTAATCATCTCCCAGGGCCCTGCAAATGCATTGGTTCTCATTTGCATAGCCTTGCTGGCAGCATTTTTTCTCAGGAATCTGGCCCGTTTTTTTTCTATGTATTTCCTGGCCAATGTCAGGATTGGCGCAGTAAAGGATATACGGAGTGAGATTTTCTCAAAAATGCTCATCCTGCCATTATCTTTTTACAACTCCAGGAAAAAAGGAGACATTATAGCCAGAGTCACCACGGATGTTCAGGAAGTGGAATATTCTATTATGAATTATATGGAAATGATCATCCGTGATCCCATTACCATTATAGCTTATTTTATTTTTCTCCTGAGCATGAGCCCGCAATTGACATTGTTTGTCATTATCGTACTTCCGGTTACCGGGTATGTGATCGGAAGGATAGGGCGGACATTGCGAAAAAGATCCAGGACAGGGCAGGCCCGTTTTTCTGCCATGTTATCCACCATTGAAGAAAGCATATCGGGTTTGAGGATTATCAAAGCGTTTAATGCCATTGGTTTCCTGAATAACAAGTTTAAGGATCAGAATGAATCCTATTCCAGCCTCTCCATGGGCATTTACCGACGCAGGGATCTTTCTTCACCCCTGAGTGAATTTTTATCTTCGGTGGTGATCATTTTTGTTTTATGGTTTGGAGGCAACCTTGTGTTGGGTGAAAAATCAGGCATCAGCGCAGAAATATTCATTACGTATATCGCGGTGTTTTCCCAGATCATCCCTCCGGCCAAAACATTTGCCACAGGGTTTTACAGTATCCAGAAAGGGATAGCCTCCGCCGAAAGGATCTTCGAGATCATGGATGCCGAGGAGGTGATCGAAGAAAAGCCTGATGCGAAAACCATTACCGAATTCAGGGGAAATATTGAATACAGGGATGTTTCTTTCCGCTACGAAGAACAGTTTGTCCTGAAAGATATCAACCTGGAGGTGGCCAAGGGCAGGATCATTGCCTTGGTCGGGCAGTCGGGCGGGGGGAAATCCACCCTGGTTGATTTATTACCCAGGTTTTATGATGTGGTAAAAGGCTCCATTATGATCGACGGGGTAGATCTCCGGGATTACCGCATCAGTGATGTGAGGGCATTGATGGGGATTGTTACGCAGGAATCCATTTTGTTCAACGACACGGTATTCAACAATATCGCCTTCGGCCTGAAAGATGTGAGTGAAGAGGATATCATTGAAGCGGCGAGGATCGCCAATGCCCATGAATTCATCGTGCAGATGCCGGAAGGCTACCAGACCAATATCGGTGACCGGGGCACCAAGCTTTCGGGCGGGCAGAAGCAGCGCATCTCCATTGCCCGTGCCGTATTGCGCAACCCTCCGATCCTGATCATGGACGAAGCAACATCATCCCTGGATACCGAATCGGAAAGGCTTGTCCAGGATGCCCTGGCCAAGGTAATGAGCAACAGGACCTCCATAGTGATCGCCCACCGGCTTTCCACCATCAAGTTTGCCGATGAGATCATCGTGCTGCAAAAAGGCGAGATCGTGGAGCGCGGCAACCACCAGGATCTGTTAAATAAAAACGGTATATACAAGAAGCTGCATGATTTACAGACGTTTGCGTGAAATGGGGTGGTATCTTTTTAGAACAGGAAGTCTTCAATTTTGTATCTACAATCATGTTATTACGATTGACTGTTCGATTATCCATTTAATCCGGCAATAAAAACCTAATTACAATTTTTCCTATTTTTGCAAAAAATACATCAATGGACCTAAAGGAAATCTTAGCCATTTCAGGAAAGCCGGGGTTATATAAACTGGTTTCCCAGACCAAGACTGGTGCTATTGTGGAATCCCTTACTGACGGCAAGCGTTTTCCCGCTTTTGCGCATGAAAAGATAAGCTCGCTGGAAGAGATCAGCATTTTCATTGAGAATGATGATATCCCTTTGAAGGAGGTGTTGAAGAAGATCCATGAGAAGCAGGCAGGTGGGCCGGCTCCCGACCCTAAGGGCGAAACGGAAGTAGTGCGCGCCTTTTTCGAGGAAGTGCTTCCGGAATACGACCGCGACAGGGTTTATCATTCGGATATCAAGAAAGTCCTGACCTGGTATAATCTCCTCCTGGAAAAAGAAATGCTTGATTTTACCGAAGAAGAGAGTACTGAGGAAGAAAAAGACAAGCCCGAAGCAGGTGATACGGGAAAAGCGGAGGAAACGGAAGAAGATAAGGAAGAGGAAAAGAAGGAATAACTGATGTCCCGTACAAGCGGGACATTTTTGTAAACAACAGAATGAAAAGAGTCCAGGATTTTAAAGTAGCCGGTCACCGGTGGCTCAGCGACAACAGCTTCCTGATCGAGTTCCGTTCGGAAGAGAGCATCCCTCCTATCCTGCCGGGTAATTTCGCCGAAATCAAGGTTCCGGGAAACCCCGGTGTTTTCCTGCGCCGGCCGTTTTCGATATATGATGCAGATACCATTTACAATACCCTTACATTTTTTGTAAAAGTCATTGGTAAAGGCACAGCCGGACTGGGCAATCTCCGGCAGGGCGAGACGGTAAACATCCTGTACCCTTTGGGCAATCATTTTACGGTCAGCAACGAAGGTCCGGTCCTCATTGTCGGAGGAGGTTCCGGAATAGCTCCCTTCCTGCTCCTTGGCAAAGCATTGCAGGAAAAGGGAGTCCCTGCGACCTACCTTATCGGAGGGCGAACATCTGCAGATGTGTACCTTACGGAGGAATTTGGGCGCTATGGGAACGTATTGACTACCACCGAAGACGGATCAGCGGGCGTTAAAGGAATGGTAACAGACCATCCTGTATTCCAGGAAGAAGGTTTTCCTTACCGGAAAATATATACCTGCGGGCCTGATCCCATGATGAAAGCCGTTGCTGCCATTGCCCGCCGGAAAGCTGCCGGGTGTGAGGCCTCCCTTGAGAACACTATGGCCTGCGGCTTCGGGGCCTGCCTCTGCTGTGTGACCGATACCACAACCGGCAAACGCTGTGTATGCACCGACGGACCTGTATTCAACATAAAAGAGTTGTTATGGTAAACCTGAATGTCAACATCGGAAATCTTAAGCTGAAGAACCCGGTTACCACGGCCTCCGGGACTTACGCATACGGGCAGGAATTCAATGATTTCATGGACATAAGCAGGCTGGGTGGGATTTTTGTGAAAGGCTTGACTCTGCACAACCGGGAAGGCAACAATTACCCCCGTATGGCTGAAACAGCAAGCGGCATGCTGAATTCTGTAGGTTTACAAAATAAGGGAATCGATCATTTCATCGAACATATTTTCCCGGCCATCAAAGACTCCGGCACTCAAATCATTGCCAATGTCAATGGAAGTACGATCGAAGACTATATAGCCGTTTCCGAGAAGCTGAATGATCTGGAGGGAATGGAAGCCATTGAATTGAACATTTCCTGTCCCAATGTTAAGGAGGGCGGCATGGCCTTCGGCATCAATCCTAAATCGGCCAGGGAAGCAACAGAAGAAGTCCGGAAAGTCTATAAAAAGACTCTTATTGTTAAGCTATCTCCTAACGTGACCCACATCGATGAGATGGCCCGGATCGTGGAAGACGCGGGGGCAGATGCCGTGTCGCTGGTGAACACATTCCTGGGAATGGCCATAGACGCAGAAAAACGCAAGCCCATCCTGTCGACCATCACCGGAGGCTTATCCGGTCCCTGCATCAAACCCATTGCCCTCAGGATGGTATGGCAGGTTTATAAAGCCGTTAAAATACCGGTTGTCGGCATGGGCGGTATCATGGATGCCACGGATGCCATAGAATTCATGCTGGCAGGTTCAACAGCCATACAAGTAGGAACCGCCAATTTCATCGACCCCTCCGTTTCCGTAAGGATCATCGACGGTATTGTTGAATACTGCGAAAAATACGGGGTTAAAGATGTAAATGAACTCGTTGGAGTTATTTAATATCCTTAACTATTCCGGCAGTTTCATGCGCCATGCGCTGGTTATATTCATATGCCAGATCCTGGTAATTGATCAGGTCAATAATGGTTCCGATGAAACACAGCCCGGCTGTAAACAGGTAAAGCAATCCCATACCGATCTGACCGACGAGAAAGCGTTGCACGCCGGCAACCACTATAAAGCCCAATAATGTGGTCAGCAGGATCATTTGAGGATCACGTCTGCGTGTCCGGTAAATATTTGCAAAAGTCTGGATCTGGGACTCGGTATACTCCTTGGTCAGGCTTTGCACCAAAACAAGTTCTCTTCCCTGTAGCTCAGGTAAATACTGATAAATGTTTGCCATTACGTTAATGATTTTTGTGTGATTAAATCCTTTCTATATTTATAGAAAATATTGACGATCCTGTATAAAAGTATAACTATTGCCGGAACTCCCAGTGGGTGAGCTTCAAATGACCTCAGCAGTTCACCCCTGAAGAACCAGGAAATAGAATGTCCCAGTCCGCAGCCCGGACAATACTCAAAGCCCAGGTTCTTTAGCGGGCACAGGCTGAAATGATCGCATCCCGGATCGGTCATGGCCAGCGAGAACAGTGCGATAATCCAGACAAATGCTTCCAGGTTGTGCCGGAGGAAGTGCCAGGCTTTGCTCATATTGCTAAATATACTCTTTAAGCCGGTTTAAAGTGAAATCAAATTTAGTTCAATCGGAGATGAAAAGCAATGTAGATTTAGAATTTTCTTTGAACCACAATAGGCACAGTAGTAATAAACCACAATAGTCACAATAGAGCACATTAGAGATATATTATGACTAATCAAATACCTCCATAACTATAAAACAATGAAGATATTAACACTTTAGTATTATAAAAAACTACTGTGTTCTACTGTGACTATTGTGGTTTATTACTACTGTGTTCTACTGTGACTATTGTGGTTTATTACTAATGTGTTCTACTGTGACTATTGTGGTTTAAATAATACGCACTTCCCTCTCCAGCTCAACACCAAATTTTTCCAGCACCGATAATCTGATTCTTTCGGAGAGGTTAAAAATATCATTTCCTGAAGCTTTTCCATAATTCACCAGTACCAGGGCCTGCTTTTCATGAACTCCGGCATCCTCTTCACGATAACCTTTCCATCCGCATTGTTCAATGAGCCATCCGGCGGCAAGTTTAACGGTATCATCCTGTTGAGGGTATCCCGGGATATCAGGATAATCAGCCTTTAATCCCTCAAAAAAATCCGTGGATACCGCAGGATTTTTAAAAAAACTGCCTGCATTACCTGTGATTTCAGGATCGGGCAATTTGGAGGAGCGGATCCTTCTAACGGCCGCGGCTACATCACGGATTCCCGGGAAAACTATGTTATCCTGCATCAATTCATAAGCTATGGCACCATAGGAGATGTTAAGCTGTGGATTGCGATCAAGTCTGAAAGTCACCGAAGTAATAATATATTTACCTTGGAGTTTCTGTTTAAAAACACTGTCGCGGTAACCGAAGCGGCAATCCTCCGCGGAGAAAGACATGATATTTCCTGTTTCAATCTCCACAGCCTGCAATGCGTAGAAATGGTCTTTCAGCTCTACTCCGTAGGCCCCTATATTTTGAATCGGTCCTGCCCCAACCTTTCCCGGTATCATACTAAGGTTTTCGAGGCCACCATAGCCTTTCGAGAGACAATAGCTTACCAGATCATCCCAAATCTCCCCGGCAGCAGCCTTAACCATCACATGCCCGTTGTCTCCTTCTTCTTCAGAAATGCCTTTGTTATCGATTAAAACTACCAAACCGGGAAAATCCCGGGTAAAAAGGATATTGGAACCCCCACCCAGGATGAGAAGATCCTTCAGACTGTTTTTCTTATATAATTCCAGGATATGAAGCAGATCGGTTTCGGAAAAGACATGGCTGAAATACCGGGCTGACGCATCCAAACCAAAGGTATTCAGACCTTTTAATGATATATTTTCAAGCAGTTGCATCACTTCAAAGATAAACCTTTCCGGCAGAAAAATAGAAACGGGAATGGTACGTTTTGCTAATAATACTAAATTAGCATTTAATCCAAACCAACGACCTTGAAGAAAGCAGTCCTGTCTGTCATTAACGATCTTGTGACCGACCAGCGTCTCGACCGTATATGCACAACCCTCACAGGGATGGGGTTTGAGGTAATGCTGGTAGGGCGCAGGAAAAAGGGCAGTCTGCCACTGCAGCCCAGGGATTACCGCATGCACCGGATGAAACTGCTTTTTTCCAAAGGAGCGTTATTCTATGCCGAATACAATATCCGCTTGTTTCTGTATCTCCTCTTTCACCGGGCCGACATCCTGGTTTCCAATGACCTCGACACCCTTCCGGCGAATTACCTTGCCTCACGGATAAAGCGCAAGCCGCTCATCCACGACAGCCACGAATATTTCACAGAGACCCCGGAGTTGGTGAACCGGAAACGGGTTCAGTCAATATGGAAGTGGTTTGAACGCCAAATCTTTCCGAAGTTAAAAACCGTGTACACCGTCAATGAGTCCATCGCAGGGCTTTACGAGCAGGAATACGGTATACGGCCGCATGTTATCCGCAATATTCCCGCTTCCGGCAAGGTTCAGCCAAAGCTTTCCCGGGCGGAACTGGGATTACCGGACGACAAAAATATAATTCTGTTGCAGGGTGCCGGCATCAACATACAGCGGGGAGCCGAGGAAATGGTGGAAGCAATGACCTATATGGAGGATAGCATCTTCCTGATCGTTGGCGATGGGGATGTGCTTCCCGTTCTTAAGAGCATGGTCAGGGATTTATCCCTGGAAGAAAAGGTAAAATTCATCCCCAGGCAACCCCTGGAAAAGGTGAGACAGTATACCATCCTGGCCGACATTGGTATAAGCCTCGACAAAGACACCAACATCAATTACCGGTTTAGCCTGCCCAACAAACTGTTTGATTACATACATGCCGGACTTCCCATCCTGGCATCCCCATTGGTAGAAGTTAAGAAGATCATCAAAAAATACGATATAGGCATGACGATACAAAACCATGATCCCCGGCACATTGCGGATTGCCTGCTAAACATGTTGAGTGACAGGCAGAGAATGGCAATCTGGAAAGAAAATCTTACATTTGCTGCGAAAGAACTGTGCTGGGAAAAGGAAGAAAATAAACTAAAACAAATATACAGTCCCTTTGTCTGAACGGCATCTGCATATCATCTCCTTCGACGTTCCCTATCCGGCTAATTACGGGGGAGTTATCGATGTTTTTTACAAGATAAAGGCCTTACATGCCAAGGGGATCAGGATACATCTTCATTGCATTGAATATCCCGGACGTGACCGTGCCGATGAATTGAATCAATATTGTGAAGAAGTTCATTATTATCCCAGGAAGATGGGATTTATCTCTGCCCTGAGCCTGAAACCCTATATTGTGTCGAGCCGCCGTTCGAAGGAAATGCTTGATAAACTCCTGAAAGACGATTACCCTATTTTGTTTGAAGGCTTACACAGTTGTTTTTACATCTCCCACAAGGCCTTGCAATCGAGGAAAAAGATTTACCGGGAAAGCAATATTGAGCATAGATATTATTTCAATCTGTTCAAAGTCGACAGGAAATTTCTTCACAAGTTGTATTTCCTCACTGCCAGTATGAAACTGAGATTATATCAGCGCGTTTTGCGCCATGCCGATCTCATGCTGGTAGTTTCGCAGAAAGACACTATATACCTGAAAAAACATTTCAGGAATAACAAGGTTTATTATCTCCCCAGTTTCCATCCCAACGATCAGGTTTCTGTTAAAGGTGGAAAAGGAGAATATGTACTATATCACGGTAACATTGAGGTTCCGGAGAATGCCCATGCCGCACAATTTTTGATGACAGAAGTCTTTAACGACCTCGATCAAAAGCTGGTCATTGCAGGAATGAAGCCACCGTTGTATATTAAAAAGTTAGCCTCCGGTATGACCAATGTGGAAATCATTGAGAACCCGGATGATGAGACGATGTTCCGGTTAATCCGCGACGCCCACGTTAACATTCTGGTTACCTTTCAGGCGACCGGTTTAAAGTTGAAACTGCTGAACACGCTGTATAATGGGAGGTTTTGTCTTGTCAACGACAAGATGCTGAACGGGACAAGGCTTAACGGTCTATGCATCACCGGGAACACTGCAATTGAATTGAAGGCCAGGCTGGCGGAATTATCCGGGAGGGAATTTGACCGGCAGGAGATTATCAAGAGGGAAGAAATTCTTCAGGATCTGTACAGCAATGATTCCAATGCCGACCATTTGATCGAGTTAATCTATTAATTCCAGAAGGTTTCCATCTTCACATTTCAGGGTACGTGCTTTAAAATCCTGAAACAATGAATAATCGTGAGTAGCCATAACCACGGCCCTGCCGGCAGTGCGAATATCGAACAAAAGCCTCATGATACCTTTGGATGATTCGGGGTCGAGGTTACCTGTAGGCTCATCAGCCAGGATGATATCAGGATCATTAACGAGAGCACGGGCTATGCTCACACGTTGTTGTTCGCCCTGGGAAAGCTGGTGTGGCATTTTAAACCCTTTGGTTCCGAGGCCGACTTTTTCCAGCACATCCTGCATGCGCTCCTCCATCTTTCGTTTGTCTTTCCAGCCGGTGGCTTTCATGACAAATAAGAGGTTTTCGTTCACATTACGGTCTGTAAGCAACTGAAAATCCTGGAAAACAATACCGAGCTTTCTTCTCAGGAAAGGCACTTCGCGGGATCTCAGTTTACGGAGGTCATGATCTACCACCCGTGCACTTCCTTCCAGCACAGGCAGTTCGGCATAAATGGTTTTCAGCAGGGAGCTTTTGCCGCTTCCCGTCCGGCCGATTATGTATACAAATTCACCTTTTTCAATCTGAAAGGAAACCTCGGTTAACACCAGGTTATCTTTTTGGTAGATCGGGACTTTATCGAATTCTATGACAACATCAAGAGACATAAAGTATTATTTATATAACAGGTCTATTGCATTTTTTATTCCTGACAGGACCATCTGCGTGGCAATAACTGCGAGAATAAGCCCCATGATCTTCGATATTACACTAATCAGATGCTTACCAAGAAATGAAACGATCCTGTTTCCGGATATAAACAGGATAAAGGTAATAAAACACATCAAAGCAAAAGCGGCAATAACGGAAATAATATGGATCAACCAGGGAAGTACCGAATTTAATCCTGCGAAGTTCATTGCAGTTGCAATAGTGCCGGGACCTGCAAGGATAGGTATTGCCAAAGGCGTTAAAGCTATGTTCAGGGTAGAATCGGGATCAGAGGCCTCGGCCTGGATCTCATCACTCTCTTCTTTTGGCGGGTTGTGGGCTTCTGCATTCTTACCCTGCAACATATTATAACCTACCCAGAACAATAAAATGCCACCGGTGATTTGAAAAGCCGGTAGGGTTATTCCAAAAAGTTTAAAAATAAATTTTCCCAGGATGATAAACACTGTGACTATTATGAATGCATACATAACAGATTTCACGGCCACCTGTCTTTGTGATTTTCTATCAAGGTTCGAGGTAAGGCCAAGAAAAATGGGTGTATTGGCAATAGGATTCATGATAGCAAAAAAGCCCATGATCATAGTTGTCATCAGTAATATTTCCTTATGCATGGAGGTTGTTTTGGTTTAACATACAAAAATAAAAAAACCCGGCAAGCATGCAAGCCGGGTTCAAAGACTCTTTTGACGTATGATCAGACCATTCCTGCAAATCCCATAAAAGCAAGGGCAAGAATTCCTGCGGTAACGAGTGCGATCGGTACGCCTCTCATTCCTTTAGGGACTTCCATAAGGTCGAGGTGTTCCCGTAGTCCGGCGAAAAGTAGCATAGCCAGACCGAAACCCAAAGCATTAGAAATGGCAAAAACAACCCCTTCCAGGAGGTTGAAATCTTTGGCGATGGTTAGCAGGGCAACACCGAGCACAGCACAGTTCGTTGTAATAAGAGGCAGAAAAATTCCCAGGGCCTGATACAGAGGGGGGCTTATTTTTTTCAGAATAATTTCAACCATCTGGACCAAAGCTGCTATCACCAGGATAAAACTTATGGTTTGCAGGAAGGTGATATTAAGCGGGGCAAGCACATAATTATAAATAAGCCAGGTAACGACAGTTGCGATAGTCATTACGAACAAAACGGCACCACTCATACCGGCGGCTGTGTCAACCTTATTCGATACACCCAGGAAGGGGCAAATACCCAGGAATTGGGCCAATACGATATTGGAAACGAAAATGGCGGAGACGATTATAATAAAATATTCCATATCTTATTGATTTAAGCGGTTTTTTTGAATCTGTTGAACATGGCAATGAGGTAACCAAGAACGAGGAACGCTCCCGGTTGAAGGATAAATACCAGGATGGCATCACCGGGAACAAATTTATAACCGAAGATGGAACCTGCACCCAGCATTTCCCTTACGGAACCGAGTAAAGTAAGGGCAAAGGTAAATCCGAGACCCATCCCAAGTCCATCGATCAGGGATGAGAAGAATCCCTGTTTGGAGGCAAAGCCCTCAGCTCTACCCAGCACAAGACAATTGACCACGATGAGTGGAATAAAGATTCCCAGGGCTGCAAACAATGAAGGAGCATAAGCCTGCATCACCAGTTCCACTATGGTTACAAAAGAAGCAATTATCACGATAAAAGATGGTATTCTTACCTTATTGGGAATCAGATTTTTGATCAGGGAAACAACCATATTGGAAGACAATAATACAAACGTGGTTGCTATACCCATTCCAAATCCATTAAAGGCAGAAGATGTTACCGCAAGCGTGGGACAGAGCCCCAGCAACAAACTGAATACCGGATTCTCTTTTACAAATCCCTTGGTAAAATTGACCCATTGGTTCATTTGCTTTCCTCCTTAATGTTTTCATAAGTTAGATATGCTCTTTCCACAGCATCACAGAATGCTCTTGAACTGATGGTTGCTGCTGTGATTGCATCCACCTGACCCCCATCTTTTTTCACTTTCAACGTAAAATCCTTTGGATTTATATTCATAAACTGATCCTTGAATTCCGGTAGCGACATTTTAGTTCCCAAACCCGGTGTTTCTTTTTGCTGAATTACTTCTGTATTAGATATGGTTCCATCAGGAAGGATGCCAACCATGAGCTTAATGGGAGTAGGATCATAGCCTTGTGTGGAATAAGAAAGCACGGCTGTACCCACAACATTTCCATCCTTGATTCCCTGGTTAAAAACCAGCGAGTCGGCACCATTCACCGGCAGAACCCTGAAAGTTTTCAACTCATCAAAACCCGGAATAACCTGTCGTATTGCAGCTTCCTGTGCTGCTTTTTCAGCCAGGGCAATGGGGCCCTTAGTCAGGTTATAAATACCTCCAAGCGACAAAGAAGCAATCAGGGTGATTATGAACAGGGTAAGCACCATATTCTTAAAAGTTGATTCTATTTTTGCCATATCTTTTTTATTAAAAAGCGTTAATCATTAAGCCTGAGCCACTTTTTCACCGAAGCGCCTGGGCTTGAAGGCCCTGTTTATCAAAGGAGTAAAGCCATTCATGATCAGGATGGCGAAAGCCACACCTTCGGGATATGCCCCCCACAACCTGATGATGGCCGTGAGCAAACCTGCACCGATTCCGAAAATCAGCATCCCCCGAAAGGCAATTGGAGTTGTGACCATATCGGTGGCCATGAAGAAAACCCCAAGCATGAGTCCGCCGGTCACCAGATGGAAGAAAGGACTGGCATACTGCATGGGATCGATGAGGTGCATGATACCGGTAAAAGCAAAGAATGTCAACAAATAAGCCACAGGGGTATGCCAGGTGATGATCTTACGGATCAGCATATATAAAGCTCCCAGGATCAATGCAATAGCGGATATTTCACCAAGAGATCCTCCCTGATTGCCCATAAGTTCATTGATATATCCGGGCATTTCGGGCATTTGCATAATATCGGGTATACTCTGCCCCATCTTGAGTTGTTCTTTCATCAATCCGAGTGGTGTCGGTCCTGTTACTGCATCCATAAGGGCGGTGCCACCGAAAACGGGTTTTGGCAGGGGCCAGGACGTCATTTGCACAGGAAAGGAGATCAGCAGGAAAATCCTACCAACCAGGGCGGGATTAAAGGGATTTTTTCCCAGTCCGCCGAAAGACATTTTTGCCACAACAATGGTAACAAATGCTCCGACGATGATCATCCATACCGGCAGGTTGGCCGGTACATTGAATGCCAGGAGTATTCCGGCTACCAGAGCGGATCCGTCATTAATGGTGTTTGGTCCTTTCAGGATATACTTTTGTACTATCCATTCGAAAAAGATACAGGCAACGGATGAAATGACCAGTATTTTAAGGGCATCGAGCCCGAAAAAATACACCGATACCAGGATGGCCGGTATCATGGCATATACCACGCCGTACATGATCTTTTTAACGGAATCATCCCCATGGACGTGCGGGGAACCCGAAACTGTCAACATGTTCATATGCTATTTTTTTCCTCGGTTTCTAATGATTTGACCAACCTTGTTCTTGCCCAGCCTGATATAATCAAGCAGAGGCCTGCCTGAAGGACAAATATAATGGCAGGATCCACATTCGATGCAATCCATGATCCTTTCATTTTCTGCCTTATCCCACATTTCCCTTTTAGACAGCTGAGAAAGTAATAAGGGTTCAAGTCCCATAGGACAAACAGAAACACAGCGGCCGCAACGGATACAAGGTTTAATTTCCACCCTGGCAGAATCTTTTTCCTCCATAACCAGGATGCCTGAAGTACCCTTGACCACCGGGGTTTCCAGGGATATCAAAGCTTTACCCATCATAGGACCACCACTGATTATTTTTCCTGCATTTTCAGGCAGACCGCCGGCTTTTTCAAACAACTGGGAAATCGGGGTTCCAATTCTGACCATGAAATTGGAAGGCCGGCTGACCGGTTTTCCTGTCAGGGTAACCACCCGTTCGATGAGCGGTTTATTTTTCTGGATAGCCTCATAAACGGCAAAAGCAGTTCCTACATTGTGAACTACAGCGCCAACCTCAATAGGCAGTTTTCCGGAAGGCACTTCACGGTTGATCACCGCCTTGATGAGCTGTTTTTCACCCCCCTGAGGATATTTCACCTTCAGCGGGACTATGGTGATACCTTCAAAGGATTCTGCTAATCCGCTTAGATGGCGGATAGCATCCGGTTTATTGTTTTCTATTCCGATGAATGCTTTTTGTACACCCAGACCTTTCATCAGGATCTTTGTACCGATAAGAATCTCTTCCCCCTTACTCAGCATTAGCTGGTGGTCGGAAGTCAGGTAAGGTTCGCACTCTACCCCATTGATCAGGAGGTATTCCGCCTTTTTCCCGTCAGGGACCATCAGTTTCACATGGGAAGGAAAGGTAGCCCCTCCAAGGCCTACAATTCCCATCTCCTTGATCCTGTCGATGATCTCTTTTTGCGACAGTTTAATATCCTTAATAATTGTTTCGGTCCTGTCGATTGAGGGATCCCATTCATCACCTTCCACGGTAATGAATACAGCCGGTCTTTTATAACCGCTGGTATCGGTAATAGTATCAATCTTCAGCACCTTCCCTGAAACGGAGGAATGTACGTTGGAGGAGATAAATGCTTCACCATTGGCGATCAGTTGACCCACCTTTACTTCATCCCCTTTATTGACCAGCGGTTTAGCCGGGGCTCCCAGGTTCTGGTTCAGCGGTATAAAAGCTTGCTTAGGTGGTTCAAGCACTTCAATGGCCCTGCCGGCAGAAATTTTATTCTCAGCCGGATGGACTCCCCCAATACTGAAAGTTTTTAAAGTACTCATCCTGTATATATGGATTATACGTTGATGTTTTATTATTTTTCCTTGGTTTCTTCAGTTTTATCCGCGGTAGTGGATTCCCCGGCTGATTCGGTTTTCTTTTCCGTTTCGGCTTTTCTGGGAGGAAAATTCAGTTCGTGTATGGCGCCGGTGGGGCATTCCGTTACGCACTTCCTGCATAGTTTGCATTTCACAGGATCGATATAAGCCAGGTTGTTTTCCATGGTAATGGCCTCGAAAGGGCACACCTTCACACATTTTCCGCAACCTATGCAGGCCACTTCGCAATTTTTACGGGCCGGGCCGCCTTTTTCTTCATTAACGCAGCACACATAGATGCGACGGTCTTTCTTTCCTTTGGGCCGGAGTTCGATGATACCCCTCGGACAAGCCTTGACGCAGGCACCACAAGCAACGCATTTATCATTTACCACCGGCAAGCCCGTTTCTTCATCGATAAATATTGCATCGAACTGGCATGATATTACACAGTCGCCCAATCCGAGACAGCCGTTGGGGCAGCCGCTTTCTCCCGAATAGAGATTATGGGCAAAGCTACAGGTTGCAGGACCATCATAATTTATCTTCTTCGGAGCATTGCTTCGGCTTCCGTTGCATCTGACCACTGCGATCATGGGCTCCTTCTCCTCCACCGTCATACCCAGCAGGCCCGCAACTTTAGTCATCACTGCAGAACCACCCACCGGGCAGTTAAAATTGTCGAGGTTCTCTCCCTTGCTAACCGCCTTGACCATGGCCTCCGCGAAATTTCTGCAACCGGCAAAACCACATCCACCGCAATTGGCAGCAGGTAAAGCCGCTTCTACCACATCGATTCTCGGATCCTCTATCACCTTGAATTTCTGAGCTACCACGTATAAAACTACGGCGGCAACAACGCCAATGGCACTCAGGGAAATGAAAGAATAAAGTATTACATCGTTCACGGCACTATTCCTTTTTTGTGTTTCAATACGCGAAAATCGCGCTGTTTGGGAATTAACAAGAGGCAAAATTAAAATAAATGCCGCACCCATCCATGATTTGGGAGCTTTTTTACTACCATATTAAACATTGATTAACAACCTGTTAACCAACAGGCATAAAACACCCTGTAACAACAAAATCCTGAAAACCTTTTATAATAAGGAATTCAGGATTTTCTTAGAATACATCTAAATTGAACCCGGTCAATAATTTAGAAAGGGTATAAAATATGGTATCTTACCGGATGAGCACCGGTAAGCTTTGAACATGCCTGCCATCGGTAATCCTGACATAATACGTTCCTTTACCCAGGAGGTTCAGGTCGAAATTACGCAGGTATTCACCATTGAAATTACGCATTCTTTCTTTGAACAAGCTTTGTCCGGAAGCATTCAGGATTTCAAGATCGATCACACTGCTTTTTTTTCCTGCAATATCAACAGTAAAATTTCCCGGGTTTGGATTGGGGTAAATTACCATAATATAAGGATCATTCCTGAATTCCCCGATAGAAAAGCAGGGATCATACGTCACCACGAGTGAACTGGATGCGGTATCCTCACACGCGGTGGATATCCCGGTTATCATCAGTTCAGTGCTACCGGCTGCAGTATCGGCGGTTCCCGGGAAATAAACAGGGGAAAGGACAAAAGGATCAGAGAAAGAACCATCGCCGGAAGAAGACCATGTTACCTGATCATAGTTCCTCGCGTAGCCATTCAACGGTACTACGCTGTAGGTACAAACGGTGGTATCATTGCCTGCTCTAACGGTAACGAGAGAATCAATGAACAAGGTCATCATATCCGTGGCCGATTGCCCCGGGAGATATCCTGTTACGGTCACGGAAAGGTCCACGGAGCCCTTTGCAATATCCTGGGGACCTCTGAGGTAGGCCATATTCAGTTTATTGGGGTTTTGGAACATTCCATCGCCGGAGGTAGTCCAACGAACGCTTTTATAAAATTCTGCCTGGGGTGTATGGTAGAACACCTGGTTAACACAAATGGCGGTATCATTTCCGGCATTCACGAGAGGAGCAGAAATGGGGCCAAAGTCAAACGAACAAATCCGGGTTTTCCATCCTCCGATGCAATATTCATGAGTATACCAAAAAGTTGAATCATCCAGGGGATCTACCGACATCATTGCATAATCGCCCCAGCGGCTGTAAGCCCCTTGCGAACCGCTACCGGCAATAACCTCTATTTCAGCAAGGTTCATTTCGCCGAGGGGGGCATCGGCGGTTCTGCCGACATACCTCATAGAAGGGAAAAGGGTATCGCTTGAAATGGAAAAGCCCAGGGCGATGGTTCCCTTGCTGTTCATGGCCATTGTTCCCATCCAGCGGCTGTTATCATCGGGGGCATAGGTTCCCTGCTGGTAGATATACCATCCGTTTCCGTTAAAATCGTCTCTTAGTTCATACCAGCGTATTCCGGCTTTTCCAGCCCCATCGGCATTCACGGTATGGTTAACCACCATGGCAGCATGGCTTCCAAAATTCCGGTAATGGAGACGGTACATAAGGCGGTCGGATATGGCTTCCAGCCTTGTACCGGTGGCGGGTTGATGAATACACTGCCAACGCGGGGCCTCACAAAGCTGTGAAGTGAAAGGCTGGGTTTGCAGGATGGACTTCTCGGTAAACGTGCTGGCCGAGGGGTTATCCCAATCGGCTTTGAACTCCCAGATCCGGAGCTGGTCGTAAGGGAAGCCCCAGGCATCGTCTTTAAAGAACATCATGTAGTTTGGTGTTCCTTCAGGAGGGGGCGCACCGTCAAAATCGGCAGGGAGGGCATTAAACACTATCGTTCCTTGCGGCATATCGAAAAGTATCATACGGGCATCCGGATCACCGGCCAGCATACGGTCGCGCTCAAAAGCGGCAGCGGCAGTACGGTTATATTCTCCGAACATATTAAATGTCGCGTAATATGCATCAGGCCAGATACCAATTTTAGGATAATCGTTGAATCCTGGAAACTGGAATGCATACTGAAACCAGGAGCCAAGAGGGTCACCGGTTTCGGAGATGGCAATGAGTTGCCAGAAAGTACCGTCGCCGGTATTGATGGCAAACTGGCTGGCAAGCCAGCGGTCAGCCTGCTCATCATAAAGCACAATAGGGTCGCCATCGTTCGTGCCTGTCCAGGATCCGATGAACCCACTCCACAAGGTGCTGTTGTCGACAGGTCCGTAAAGCCTGTTCCCGGCACGATCCCAAATGGCAAAGGATAGATTGATCATCTGGAAATAATGGTCAGGGCCAATATCTCCATCGGTATCCGGAGGCAATACACCGTTAACATTACCTACGCCATCAAAATTCATATGTGGCCCCCGGTGGTACAACTTGCCAAACGATTCCTGTAAAACAGGATCAGGCCCTTGAGGTTGGGAACCTTCCATGTTTCCGTCACCGATCATGAGGTTCATCTCATTCCGGATGATTCCATCTTTCCAGCTGCGGTCACGTTCCCCGGGAAGGATCACTTTCATTTCCCTCAGCGGTTCCGTTTTCCTGAAATAAGAAGCCTGTTCAATGCGAAGAGGCCCCTGCTGGCCGGCTGCGGTAAAGGCAATCAATACCATGACAGACCACAATAATAATGAACGGTAAGATATTTTCATCAAATTTAAAATTAGTTAAACACAAGGGTGTGAAATGCCGGGATTTCGCATTCAAAATTAAATAAATATATATACCGCAATAAAAAATCCGTGCAAATCTGTGTAATCTGTGGTTAATTGTAAAACACAGATTACACAGATTTGCATAGATTTTCAACCGACTAATATATTACGAGTTTCCTGGTCTGATGAGCATCCTCATTGCTGAGAGTGATGAAATATATTCCCTTCGGGAAAGCAGACATATCAATTCTTTTGCTGTGGTTTTCCTTCAGGGATGAAAGCCTGTGGGTAAACAGGTTTTGTCCGCTTAAATCGTATACCTGCAAGGTCATGTTTCCGCTACCGTTCATGATCACGTTGAAAGTTCCGGTGTTTGGATTGGGGATAATAGTCATTTCAGGACTTGTCAACGATACCTCTCCAATGCCGGTACATTCTTCGATTGTGACGGTGATCGTGCTGGCATCTGATTCGGCACAGGGAGTTTTGCCGCTTGCGGTGAGAGTCAGGTCAACAGTTCCAGCAGCGATATCAGTACTTCCCGGGGTATAGACAGCATTAAGCAGGGTTGCATCATCGAAGGATCCGTCCCCGCTGGTAGTCCAGAGCAAAGAGTCATAGCTTATAGCCGAAGCCTGATCCAGCCAGAGTACTTCACCGATACAGAGTAGAGTATCATTTCCTGCAAAAGCCGATGGCAGTTTGTTAACAGTAACCAGTACACTGTCGCTGGCAACGAAACCCGGTTCATATCCTTGTGCAGTAAGGGTAAGCATAACAGTGCCATTCACAATATCCTGCGGGCCTCTCAGGTACAAAGTGCTTATATTATTAGGATTCTGGAAAAAGCCGTCGCCGGCGGTTGTCCATAAAACACTTTGTGCAGAGGTAACAATTCCGTTGGCGGGGTATAGCATATTTTCGCAAATAGCGGTATCAGCACCGGCATTTACGGTGGGTGGTGCGAGAGGTGAGAGATTAAAGGAAACTATTCTTGTTCCCCAGTTGGATGCTTTCATATATTCCTGAGTAAACCAGAATGTGGAATCATCAACAGGATCCACCGACATGCAGGCATAGTCACCCCAGCGGTTCAGGAAGGTCTGGGAACTTAATCCTGTGATAACCTCTACTTCCTGGACGGTCATCTGTCCCAGAGGATCTTCAGCCCGGCGTCCGGTGTAACGGACAGAAGGATAAACAGTTGAGCTTGATGCGCTGAATCCCAGAGCGATGTCACCGTTTCCGTTCATAGCAATACTGCCCATCCAACGGTGGGTGATATCCGGAGAATAGGTGCCTTGCTGATAGATCGTCCAATTGGAACCGGTCTTTCTGAGTTCATACCAGCGCACACCTGCACGGCCGCTGTTATTAACAGTATGATTGAGCACAAGCGTCTGATGCGATCCAAAGTTCCTGTACTGGAGCCGGTACATCAGGAAAACAGCCAGGTCATCGAGTTTCTGGGAAGTACCCGGCTGCGGGATCCCGTTCAGACTGGAACTGAAAGTGGCAGGAGTCAATGTATTGACAAGGGTGAAGGAAGAGTTTCCTGTATTGTTCCAATCGACATCAAATTCGTATATCTCCAGGTTATGGTTATCAAAAGTCCTGAGGTGCGCAAAATAAGCCGGTGTTCCTGCCGGAGGAGGAGTTCCGTCAAAATCCGAAGGAAGCATCCCGAAGGTACTGGCTGAAAGGTCATAATAAACCATTCTTGCATTGGGGTTTCCTGCAAGCATCTCATCACGTTCAAGAGCGGCGACCCCCACACGGGTGTATGATCCGAACATATTGAATGTCATGTAATAAGCATCCGGCCACACAGCAAGCTTGGGATAATCATTAAAGGCAAAGAACTGAAAAGCGTAACGATACCATTCACCCAACGGGTCGGGAGTCTGCGACACTGCAACCAGTTCCCAGTAGGTTCCATTGCTGGTATTTACTGCGAACTGTGTGGCGATCCAACGGTCGGCGAGTTCATCATAGAGCACAACAGGGTCACCGTCGTTGGTTCCGCTCCATGGGCCGGGGAAACCGCTCCAGAGAGTGCTGTTGTCAACCGGACCGTAAAGTTTGGTTCCGTTTTTATCATAAATGGCAAACGAAAGATTGATCATCTGAAAATAATGGTTAGGGCCGACATCACCATCGGTATCCGGCGGATATACACCATTAACGTTCCCTGTACCATCCATGCTTACCAGGGGGCCCATTACCGAACGGGAGGAGCGTGATGACTGAACAGCGGCATCGGGGCCGTTAAAAGGATTATTTCTGACCATCTCGCGTATCTCGCCTTCAAAAGATTCATTTTGAATGACGCCATCTTTCCAGCTCCGGTCGCGTTGACCGGGAAGGATCACGGGCATGTCGCGCAATGGAGGTGTTTTATCGAAATAAACAGCCTTCTGAACAAGAGTAGGCTTAGTATACTTTTCCTGAGAAATGGCAGTTGCTGCAATGAGTGAAAGCGCAACAAAAACTAATAGTAATCTCTTCATTTTAAATCTGGTTGAATTTCACAAATAAAAAAGAAACAAAAATAAGGGTCTTTTGTTTAGTCGCACCATTTTATGAAAGCATACAGAAAACAAAAAAATATTATGAGTATTCGGAATGAGTGAAATCAAGTTACAGGTTACAGGTTACAGGCTGCAGGCTGCAGGTTGCAGGCTGCAGGTTGCAGGCTGCAGGTTGCAGGCTGCAGGTTACAGGCTTCATCGACCCTTACTGTTGGCCATACCAGTCCATAGGAAAAAACAGTATGCATGTGGAGGTCGCATTTCAGGGTTTTATATTCCAGGATGTCGGGAATTATGATCTCATGCCTTTGCTGCGGGGCAATGACAAAAGCGGTTCTGCCAGCTTTATTCAGGTAATTACTTCTCCTCTGCGGCTCTGCGCGAAATAAACTCAGCTATGAGATAAAAAATTTCCACTCTGAGAGAGCTATTTTTTTCGCGCAGAGGCGCAGAGTATGCAAGGGGCGCAGAGGGCGTGAAGTCAGAATCACCAAAATCCCTGCGTCCCTGCGGTTCT